>JANWLQ010000230.1 GCA_025450725.1 Terriglobales bacterium | reverse complement strand
TTTCAATCATCACGCCCGTGGTTCCTTCCGGTAGTTGCAACTGATCGCGTATATCAGGCGTGAGAGTTTCGAGGTTCAGTCCCAGTTGCACGCCGCCCGTCGGCGCCGTTTTGGGGTTGGCAGTAGGCTGGTTCTCATCCTGGGGCGCTGACCCGAGCGTAACCGTGAGGGTCGTTGGTTGCCCGTCACGGCTGATGCCTAGCTTGACCGGGCTCCCCGGTGAAACCGCTCCGGTGGCCAACTGCAACTCCGTGGCGCCGTTAATTTTGTTTCCATCGAGAGATTCAATCACGTCGCCTTCCCGCAATCCGGATTTTGCCCCCGGTTCGCCAGGCGTCGTAGAAGTCACCACCGCGCCCGTAGCGGCGGGGGGAAGTTTGAAAAACGGCGCGAGATCCGGCGTCAGATCCTCGATGGTAATTCCCAAATATCCGCGTACGACCTTGCCCTTGGTGATCAGTGTCGCCGAAACCGGCTTGGCGATTTCGCTGGGTATGGCAAATGCCTCGCCGCTGAAGCTTCCGGTCGAGGTGTAGATGAACGCATTCACGCCCACCACCTCGCCGCGAATATCCACCAGTGGCCCGCCTGAGTTGCCGGGGTTAATGGCCGCGTCGGTTTGCAGGTAATCGCCGGGCGCACGGGCATCCGAGCGGTCCCGGGGGATCCGCCCCTTGCCGCTGATAATGCCGCGCGTCACGGTGAAATTGAGCTGAAAGGGATTGCCGATGGCAAACACGTTGTCGCCCTGTTTCAGCAGGTGGCTATCGCCCCAGGGCAGATTGGGCAATCCAGTAGCGTCAATCTTGATGACTGCCAGATCGGTCAACGTGTCGGTGCCGATTATCTTCGCGCCGACGAAGGTGCGCTTGTCCAGCAGGGTCACCTGGATGTTGGTCGCATCCTGCACCACGTGGTTGTTGGTCACAATATAGCCGTCGGGCGAAATGATAATGCCACTTCCCAGGCCCTGTTCGAACTGCGGACGGTGGGGCATTTGCCCGCCAAACTGGCCGAAGAACTGCGACAAAGGATTGTCCGGGGGAAGGCCGCTATCGCCGCCGCCCGGTCCGCCGCCTCGTCCAGCCGGGGCAGTATGCGCGACCACATTGATGGCGACTACCGCCGGGGCGACCCGGTCAGCCAGCGTTTCCTGTTCGCGATCGAGCTCGCTCAGCGCGCTGATCTGGTTGGCGGCCAGGGGCGAGGCGTTGGAACCGCTGAACGTGGAGGTGAGCCCCAGCCAGGCCGCCCGCGGGGTGGTGTGGGCGCGGTAGAAGGCCATGGCGCCGGCGACGCCGATGAGAATAATGAGGACGGCGACGGCTCGTCCGCTGATGCTTCCGTTTTGCTGGCGGTTGGGGCGCATAGGAATGGTTTCTCCGTACACTTCTATATTGGACGCAAAAACGCACGGCGGGGAAACCAAAAAATGCTATACTGACAACGATTTACCACACAGTACCCAGAGGAGATCCCTATTCGAGACTTCCGCCCGCGCCGCATTCCTGAGCCCCGAACCCGTGTCAACGACCGCATCCGAGCGGTAAAGATCCGGGTGATTGACGAAATCGGGACCCAGTTGGGAATTTTAACCCCGCAGGAGGCTTTGGCGCTGGCCCGACAACGCACCCTGGATTTGGTAGAGGTCGCGCCCAACGCCGACCCACCGGTTTGCCGAATCATGGATTTCGGCAAGTACCAGTACCAAATGGAGAAGAAGGCGCGCGAGGCGCGCAAGAATCAGAAAAATATCGTTATCAAGGAGATTAAATTTCGGCCCAATACTGACGACCACGACTACGAGTTCAAGAAAAACAACCTGCTCCGCTTTTTAGAAGATGGTGACAAGGTCAAGGCCACGGTGCAATTCCGGGGGCGTGAAATCACCCACAAGGAACGCGGTTTTCAGTTGTTGAACAAGTTGTTGCAGGAGATTGCCACCCAGGCGCTGGTCGAGTTTCGGCCCCGCATGGAAGGCAATGCGCTGACCGCCATTTTGGCGCCGAAAAAGTAATCCCAGCGAGAACCCTATGCCGAAACTCAAAAGCCATCGCGGAGCCGCCAAGCGTTTTCACAAGACCGGCACCGGCAAGATCGTGCGCGGCCACTCCGGCGCGCGCCACATTCTCACCAGCAAAAGCCGCAAGCGTAAACGGACGCTCGATCAGGAAACCCTTATCAGCCCCGCCGACCAGCGCCGCATTGCGCGCATGATTCCTTACTAGCCATTTCCATCAAGCGGAGCCAACCATGCCACGGGTAAAACGCGGAACCAAGCGCAACGACAAGCGCAAGAAGATACTCGGCCTCACCAAAGGCTTTTTCCTCACCAAGAGCAAGCTCTACCGCTCGGCCAAAGAGGCCTCGCAGCGCGCGCTGAAGTTCGCCTACTCCGGACGCAAGCAGCGGAAGCGGCAGTACCGTGAGCTCTGGATCGTGCGCATCGGCGCGGCCACGCGCAGCCACGGCGTCAGCTACAGCCAGTTTATGCACGGCCTGTTGCTGGCCAAGATCGAGCTCGACCGCAAGGTGCTGGCCGATTTGGCGGTGCGCGATCCGCAAGGCTTCGAACAGCTCGTTACCCAGGCCAAGGCGGCGCTCTCCGCCGCCTGAGCCGCCACGTGCCCACCGCCGCCGAGCTGACCGACCTTGCCCAGCGGGCGGCGCCCTCGCCCCTCGAACCGGCGCTCGCCGCGCTGCGCGCCGCGCTCCCCGACCACGCCCAACGCGAATTCTGGCTGGCCCGCAAGTCTGGCCTGCTCACCCTGCTCAATGACAATTGGCTCCAGCCCGCCGCGGGCGAGCGCAAGCGCGAGATTGGACAGGGACTCAACCAGCTCAAGCAGTTCGTCACCGAGTTTTTCGAGAATGCCGCCGCGCCGGCGGTCGAAATCGCCGCGGCCGCCGAGGACGAAACCCTGCCCGGCTATGACGCCCGGATCGCGCCGCTGCATCCGGTGCTGCAGGTGCGCGACGAGATTGTCGCCATCTTTTTGCGGCTGGGTTATTCCGTGGCCGATGGGCCGGAGATTGAATCGGCCTATTACAATTTCGAGGCGCTCAACATTCCCGAAGGCCACCCGGCGCGCGAGGAGCAGGACACGCTGTACCTGGCCGGCGGCAAGCTGCTGCGAACGCACACCTCGCCGGTGCAGGTGCGCACCATGGAACGGCAGCGCCCGCCGCTGCGCATCGTGGTTCCCGGCAAGGTCTACCGCCGCGACGCGCCCGACGCCACCCATTCGCCCAACTTCCACCAGCTCGAAGGCCTGGCTGTGGACCGCGATCTCCACCTCGGCGATCTGCGCGGCACGCTCGATCACTTTGCCCACGAGTTTTTCGGGCCCTCGGTCAGAACCCGTCTGCGGCCGTCGTATTTTCAGTTCACTGAACCGAGCGCCGAGCTCGACGTAAGCTGCATTTTCTGCAACGGCGGCGGATGCCGCACCTGCAAGCAATCAGGGTGGATCGAGGTTTTGGGCTGCGGCATGGTTGACCCGGCCGTGTTTCGTTTCGTCAACTACGACCCGGACGAGTTCACCGGTTTCGCCTTCGGCATGGGCATCGAGCGCCTGGCGATGATCCGGTACCAGGTGGATGATCTGCAGCGCTTCTACAGCGGCGACCTGCGCTTTCTGGAGCAGTTCCGATGAAGGCGCTGAAAAGCTGGCTGCTTGAGTTCGTTCCCGCGTTGCCCTCGGCCGATGCGCTCAGTCTGTGCGGCCTCGCGGTGGAACGCGAGGAAGGCGACACCATCGAGTTCGATATCACCAGCAACCGCCCCGACTGGCTGAGTCATTACGGCGTCGCGCGCGAGATCGCCGCGCTCACCGCCGCGCCGCTGGGAGCGTTGCCCGCGGCTCCGCTCAAGCCGGGGGCTGGTTTCAATGTGGTGGTGGACGCGCCGCGGGCCTGCCCACGCTTCTGTGCCGTGCAGCTCGACGACGTCGCGGCCGGCGGCGCGTCGGATGCGGCCGTCCTCGCCCGTCTGCAGGCGCTCGGTCACCGCGGTATCAACGCCATGGCCGATCTGACCAACTACGTTCTCCACGAAATGGGCCAGCCCACCCATGCCTATGACGCCGATAAGCTGCGTGGCGCGCGACTGATTGCACGTTTTGCGCGCAAGGGCGAGACGCTGGTCACGCTCGACGGCGTCACCCGTACGCTCACGCCCGAGGATCTCATTATTGCCGACGCCGAGCGCCCGGTCGGACTGGCCGGTGTCATGGGCGGACTTGACACTTCGATTACCGCTTCGACCCGGCGCGTTGTGCTCGAAGCCGCCTACTTTGACCCGCTAACGGTGCGCCGTATGGCCCGCCGCCACAATTTGCACACCGATGCCAGCCACCGCTTCGAGCGCGGCGCCGATCGAGCCGCCGGGCCCCAGGCGCTGGCTCTGCTCTGCGCGCGTAGCGGCGCTCGAACGATTGGTGGTACGACCGACGTCGGTGGCCCCGGCCCCGCGCCGGCCGCCATACCATTGCGGAAGGAAGCGCTGGTCCGCGTGCTTGGCGCCGATGTTCCGTCGGCCGAGGCCGAACGCATTCTCGCCGCCTTGGGCGTCGAGCGGGGCGTGCCGCCTTCCTGGCGCCACGATCTATCGCGCGAGATTGACTTGATCGAGGAGATCGCACGCATCCACGGCTATGATAAATTTCCCGCCCGCCTGCCCGCGTTCAGCGGCGCCGCCGCGCCGTTGCCCGAGGCCGCGCTGCGCGACCGCGTGCGCACGCAGCTCCGGGGCCGCGGATTTGCCGAAGCCGTTACGCTCAGCTTTGCCGCCGAGGCTGAATGCGCCGAATTTGCGCCTGACAAACAACCGGTACGCGTCCTTAATCCGCTGAGCGAAGAGGCGGCCATTCTGCGCACATCGAGCCTGCCGGCGATGCTGCATTTGCTGCGCAACAATTTGAATCACGGCGTTGCGGCGCCCAAATTGTATGAAATCGGCAAGCTTTATTCTGCCGGCTCGGAACCCGCCGTGCTCACGATCGGCGCCTGCGACGCTTCGCTCGACCATCGTGGCTTCAAAGGCGAAGTCGAGGCGTTGCTCGATCTTTTTGAAACCGGCGCGCCGTCGCTGGCCCGCTACGGACGCATTGACGCCGCCATCGCCACCCGCTGGAAACTGCCGCTTCATACCTGGATGGCGGAACTCGACCTGGCCGAGCTGTACCGCCTGGGGCCGCGCCGGCTGCGCTACACCCCGCCCTCCCGCTTTCC
>JANWLQ010000229.1 GCA_025450725.1 Terriglobales bacterium | reverse complement strand
AGGCGGACGAGCTTATCCATGTTGCCGGAGGATTCTTTAAGGCCGACGATGTTGGGGTGGGCGGCCAGTGTGATGATCGCCTCGAGCGTGAGATCAACCCCGGTGAGCGGCGGGATGTTGTAGAGAATGACGGGAATCGGCGAGGCATCGGCGAGCTCGCGGTAGAAGCCGATGAGAGCCGCCGAGGTCATGGATTTTTTGTAGTAATGCGGGGTGCGCACGACGGAGGCGGTGTAGCCGAGCGAGGCGGCGAAGCGGGTCATTTCGAGGGTTCCGCGCAAGGACTCTTCCCCGGTGCCAGCGAGCTTGATTTTCTTGACGTTGGCGGCGGCGCTGAGAACGGCACGCTTTTCGTCGCTGTTGAGGTAAATAGCTTCAGCACTTGACCCGAGCACGAGATAGCCGGCGAGCGCGGTGCGTTCGTAACTGGCGAGGTTGCGCTTGAAAAGGTCGAGCTGAAGGTCGCCGGACTCATTGAACGGCGTGGTGAGGGCGGCGAAGATTCCGCGCAATTGCATCCGTCAATTATACGTGTGCCGCGAGCTCGAATGTGCCGTCTACCACTTTGACAAAGTTGCGTTCTTCGCGGAGGATGAAGCGGGTTTTTTTGGCGAAGGCGAAGTTGGCTTGGGCGTCGGGGTCGGTGGTGAGGCGGGCTTTGTAGCGCTCGTAGTCGGCGAGGCTGGGGAAGGCGATCAGTCCCCAGCCGATGTCGTTGGTGCCTTCGTGGGGGAGGAAGTAGCCGATGAGGTTTCCGCCGCAGCGGGGGATGATTTTGCCCCAGTTCTCGGCGTACTTCTGAAATTGGTCGCGCTGGAAGGGATCAATTTGGTAGCGGATGAAGCAGGTGATGGTCATGGGGCTCCTTGTAGGCGGCAGCGGGCTTTGCCGGGTGGCGAGCGCAGCAGCGGCGGCGGCTGTGGTTTCCACAAACTGTCGGCGATCCAACATGGATGCAGGATGGGCTATCCGAGCCCGTGACGCTTCGTTTATCATCGAAGTATGGATGTAGCCGCCGCCCGCATTGCCCGCGCCATCGGCGAGCCGGCCCGAGCTTCGATGCTTTACGCGCTTATGGATCGCCGCGCCCGCACGGCGACGGAATTAGCCGCACTCGCGGGCGTGGGGGCGGCGACGGCGAGCGCGCATTTGAAACAGCTGCTTGAGAATGGCCTGGTCAAGGTGGCGGCGAGCGGGCGGCATCGCTATTTTAACTTGGCGACGGCGGAGGTGGCGCGGGCGCTGGAAGCGCTCGGGGTGCTGGCGGGATCGAAGTTTGCGCCCACGACGCCGGACACGCTGCGGCAGGCGCGCACTTGCTATGACCACATCGCGGGCTGGTTAGGCGTGGCGCTGCACGATGGATTCATCGCGCGCGGGTGGTTGACGCCGGCGTACGCGCTGACCGCGGCGGGTGCGCGCGGGCTCGCGGCGCAGGGATTGGAGGCATCCGTATTGGCGACGCGGCGGCGTTTCGCATTCGCCTGCCTGGATTGGAGTGAGCGGCGGAGCCATCTGGCGGGAGCGCTGGGGGCCGCGATACTCGATCAAGCGTTGGCCAAGCGCTGGCTGCGGCGGGATGCCGACTCTCGCAGCCTGGAGATCACGGCGGCAGGGCGCGGCTGGCTCGACAAGCTCGGCGTTGATTAGCGAGGGGCTCGGGCGGGATCGATGCGAGATCGCAGGGCCAGGTCTGCAAACCGGGGCCCCCAATGCCGCTTTGGGCCCTGTCGCCATCGTGCGACCATAGGGCATGGATACCATAGCCAAGTCCATCGTCGCGCCGGCGCCGCGGGCGCGGGTATGGAGCGCGCTGACCGACCATCGGCAGTTCGGGGAATGGTTCAAGTGCGCTCTCAACGAACCTTTCGCGGCCGGCAAAAAAGCTAGCGGGCGGATCACCTATCCTGGTTATGAACACCTGAAGATGGAGATATGGATTGAGGCAATCGAACCTGAACATCGGTTTTCGTTTCGCTGGCATCCCTATGCCGTTGATCCCGACGTGGACTACTCGAAGGAGCCTACGACGCTGGTGACGTTCAACATGGCGGATGCCACCGGGGGAACGCGGTTGGAAGTTACGGAGAGCGGCTTCGACCAGATCCCGGAGGCGCGGCGTCAGAAGGCGTTTGAGATGAACTCGGGCGGGTGGGCGCAGCAGATGAAGAACATCGCTGACTACGTGAAGGGCTAACTCGCCCAGAGGCGGAAGCCGCCGCGCATGGCGTTGCGGTTGTCGCCGCGTTCGGCGCCTTTCGGAAGCTTGGACAGTTGCGCGACGTTGCCGCCTCCCAAAACGACGTAGTCGGCCTCGAGCGCCGTCTTCAGTTCGTGCACCACTTCGGCGACGTGCTTGCGCCATTTCTTGCGGCCGTCGCGTTCGAGGGCGCGGAGGCCGAGGTAATCCTCATAGGTCTTGCCTTTGCGCCAGGGGAGGTGGGCGAGTTCCATGGGTTGCAGCACTTGGTCGACGACCATAGCGGAACCGAGGCCGGTGCCGAGGCCGAGGAAGAGCATGCGTCCGCCATGGTAGCTGCCTAATGCTTGCATGGCGGCGTCGTTGATGATGCGGACGGGTTTGCCGAAGGCTTTGGCGAATTTGAAGCCGACCCAGCCGGAGCCGAGGTTGAAGGGTTCGCGGAGCGGGCGTCCATGGACTACGGGGCCGGGATAGCCGATGGAGACGTGATCCCATGCCCAATCGTCCACGCGGGCGAGGACGCCTTTCACCATTTGCGCGGCGGTGAGGGTGGGTCCGGAGTTGAACTTGCGTTCGGTGCGGTGTCCCGAGGCGAGGAATTTGATGTGGGTACCGCCGACGTCGACCACCAGGATTTTCATTTTTTTAAGAGCGGCCGGAGTGCGTGCCATACGGTTTCGGCCACGACCGCGTTGCCGCGAACCGAGGCGTGAATGCCATCATCTTGCAGCAAACCGGGATCGGTTCGCAAGCGGGGAATCAGATCCTGATAGAGCACCGGCAGGAGGGGGAGGTGGTCTTGCGCGGCGAGAGAGGGGAAAATATCCTGAAACGCGCGGACGTAGGGAGCGCCGTAGTTGGGCGGCAGGGTCATGCCGACGAGCAGGATGTGAATGCCGGCTTTTTGCAGGGCGGCAATCATGGATTGGAGGTGGGCGCGGGTTGTCGAGAGGGGCAGGCCGCGGAGGCCGTCGTTGCCGCCGAACTCGAGAAGCACCCAACGCGGGTGCAGGGAGATGACCGCGGGCAGGCGCTGGAGCGCGTCGGTGGTCGTGTCGCCGCTCACGCCGCGGTTGATTACACGATACGGGCTGTGAGCCTGGGCCATGAGGCGGGCGAGATCGGCGGGATAGCTGGCGGATTGCGGCACGCCGGCTCCGGCGGTGAGACTATCACCGAAGGCTATAATTAGAGGCGCCGCGGTTTGGCCGGCGGCCGCAACCGCAAGCCACGCGATTACCCACGCTGCCCGCCTGAACCATTGCATGTCTCCTTTAATGATGCTTGAAGTCGCGGGTTTGGATAAAGACTTCACCTCGGGCGCCGGGCGCCTGGCGGTATTGCGGGGCATTGATTTGCAGATCGCCGCGGGCGAGTTTGTCGCCATCATGGGCGCATCGGGGTCGGGGAAGAGCACGCTGCTGGGTCTGATGGCGGGGCTGGACGCGCCGACACGGGGGAGCATTCGCATTGAGGGTGAGGAGATCACGAGGCTCAGCGAGGACGCCATGGCGGAGTTGCGGGGGCGGAAGATTGGTTACGTGTTCCAGTCGTTTCAGCTTTTGCCGACGTTGAACGCCGAAGAGAACGTATTGCTGCCGTTTGAACTCGCAGGCGGCGGCGCGGAAGGGCGCGAGCGGGCGCGGGCACTGTTGCACGCGGTAGGGTTGAGCGCGCGGGGGGAGCATTATCCGGTGCAGCTTTCGGGCGGCGAACAGCAGCGGGTGGCGCTGGCGCGGGCGTTTATGCCGCGTCCGCCGCTGATTTTGGCGGATGAGCCGACGGGTAATTTGGACAGCGCGAACGGGCAGCAGGTGCTGGAGCTGCTGCTCGATTTGAACCGGCAACAGGGGGCGACATTGGTGCTGGTGACGCATGATCCGCTGCTGGCGCGGCACGCGGGCCGGATTATTACGCTCGTGGACGGCCGGATAGCGTGAGCGGACGGGCTACGCTGCGCTGGTCAACGGCGCTGGTGCTGGCGGGGCGGGAGCTGCGGTCGGCGCGGGCGCGGTTTGCGTTTGTCGTGGTGGCGGTGGCGCTCGGGGTGGGGGCGCTGACCGGAGTACGGAGTTTCAGTCAATCGTTCCGTGGCATGTTGCTGACCCAGGCGCGAGCGTTGATGGCGGGCGACATTTCGCTGCGGGCGACGGCGGCGGAGACGCCGGAGCAAACCGCTCTGCTGGCGGCGCTCGAGCGCGAGGGCGTGGATTCGACACGGATCACCGAATCGGTTTCGATGGCGCAGGCCAATCCGTTGAGCGACCCGCTGCTGACGACGCTCAAGGCGGTGGACCCGCGGTACTATCCGTTTGCCGGAACGGTCACGACGTCGCCGGCGGGGGCGCTGGCACGGCTGGACGACAACTCGGTGTTGGCATCGCCCGATTTGTTGTTGCGCACGGGACTGGCAGTTGGGGCGACGCTTTCGGTGGGCGGGGAGAATTTTCGGGTTGAAGGCGTTGACCAGGCCGAGCCCGACCGGCTCAATGGCGGTTTGGGGATTGGCCCGCGACTGCTCATGACGCCTGGAGGGTTGCGGCGGACCGGCATTGTTCAGTTGGGCAGCCAGATTTCGTCGCGGCTGGTATTTCGGCTCGGGCGTCATGCGCCAGCGTTGGGTCAGGTGGAGGCGCGATTGCGCAGGGCGTTTCCGCGAGCGCGGCTCGAGGATTTTCGGCATGGGAATCCGACGGTGGAGCGGGCACTGGATCACTCGACCACGTTTCTGAGTTTGATCAGCCTAATGGCGCTGGTGATCGGCGGCGTGGGGGTGGCGAGCGCGATGCACGCGCACCTGCAGGCGCGGCTGGATTCGATCGCGACAATGAAGGTGTTGGGCGCGCGCACGTCGCAGATCCTGCGCATTTACGGGTTGCAGACGCTCGGGGTAGGGTTGGCCGGGGGCGGGCTGGGGTTGGCGCTCAGCGCGATCGTGGCACGGGTGCTGCCAGCGCTACTGGCCAACTATTTTCCGGCGCTGCCGGCGTTGCAATGGCACTGGTGGCCGGCGCTGGAGGGGCTGGGCGCGGGGGCGTTGATTACGCTGCTGTTCACGGTGCCTACGCTGATGCAGGTGCGCGGCATCAGGCCGGGACTGATTCTGCGGCGGCATGTGAACGCGAGCGATTGGCGCAGCCGGCGCCCGGCGACATGGCTCAGCGGCGCTGGATTGGCGCTGGGGGTCGCGGCGCTGGCGGTGGCGCTCAGCGACGAACCGTGGCGGGTGGCGGCGCGGGATGGCGTCTATTTTGTCGCGGCGCTGCTGGCGGCCATGGCGGCACTGGCGGGACTGACGTGGCTGTTGCTGCGGGCGGCGCGGGTGGCGGTCGGGCGCTGGCCTCAGGCGCCGCTGGCGCTCAGGCACGGGCTGGCGAACTTGTACCGCCCGGGCAGCCTGACCCAGGCGGTGATGATGGCGCTGGGGGTCGGGGTGATGTTCACGCTCACGGTTTTTCTGCTGCAGCACGCGCTGCTAGCCGACTTGCGGGCGGGGACGCCGGAGGGCGTTGCCAACGTCTTCTTGATTGACATCCCACCGCCGCAGGCGGGGGCCGTAATGGCGCTACTCGAGCACCAGGCGGGGCTGGAGAACGCACCGGAGATTTTGCCGACGGCGCGGTTACGGCTGCCCGGGGCGCGGCGGGAAATCAGCGTGGCGACATTCGCCGCGTTGCCGAGCGGCGTGCGGCTGGCGCAAGGCAGCTGGACGGCGGGCGCGCGGGCGATCGCGGTGTCGCAGTCGCTGGCCAACGCGCAGCATATCCGCATTGGTGAACGAATCGAAGATGCTCCGGTTACGGCGATTTTCCAGGCGGAGCCACATCGCATGGTGGCGCGGGTCGAGCTGATCGCATCGCCGGGCGTACTGAAGAATCTGCCGACAACGGTGAATGGCGGAGTGCGGGTTGCGCCGGCCGCGATCCCCGGACTGGAACGGGATATGTATGCGGCGTTTCCGACGGTAACGGTGGTGAACATCGCCGACGTAATCGAGCGGGTGGAGCAGGTGGTGGACCAGATCGCGCTGGTGGTGCATTTTATCGCTTTCTTCGCGGTATTCGCGGGGGCGATTATTCTGGCTTCGAGCGTGGCTGGGACGCGCTTCCGAAGAATGCGCGAAATCGCGATTTTGAAAACATGTGGAGGAACGCGGGCGAAGATCGCGGCCATATTCTCGACCGAATTCGTGCTGCTGGGCGCGGTGGCGGGAAGCGCGGGCGCACTGCTCGCGCTGGGCTTCACCTGGTTGATTGTGCACCGAATACTGCAGGTGCCGGCGCCGGTCGGCT
>JANWLQ010000228.1 GCA_025450725.1 Terriglobales bacterium | reverse complement strand
GGCCCCTGCCAAGCGACCGCACCAGGCCAGTGCGCAAGGGCGACGACCTGATGTACGAGACCACCGTCCAAGCGCAGCTTGACGGCTATCTGTTCCAGGTCGGCATGGAGCCGGGCGCCAGCGGTAACGTTCGCTATCTCGCGCCGGATGATGTGCTGCATATTCCTGGGCTGAGTTTCAACGGAATTTTGGGGATGAGCCCAATCCAGATTGCGCGGCAGACGGTCGGACTGTCACTGGCGGCGGAAAAGTTCGGCTCCCTGTTCTTCGGCAACGGCAGCCGCCCGAGCGGGATTTTGTCGCACCCGGGTCGGCTGCGGGACGAGGCCAGAAAGAATATCGAGCGTTCATTCACCCGCGCCACCTCGCGCGAAAATGCGCACAAGGCAATCGTGCTCGAGGAGGGGGTGGCATGGACGCCGATGAGCGTGCCGCCGGATGACGCGCAGTTCGTCGAGACCAGGCAATTTCAGATCGCCGAGATCGCGCGCCTTTTCCGCGTCCCGCTGCACATGATCCAAGACCTTAGCATGTCCACAAACAACAATATCGAGCAGCAGTCGATTGAGTTTGTGATGCATACGGTCCGGCCCTGGGCAATTAGGTGGGAGCAGGAGCTGGTGCGCAAGCTGTTCACCGGCGCTTTTTTCGCCGAGCACGACATATCCGGGCTGCTGCGGGGAGACTTCCAGAGCCGCATGGCTGGCTATACTGCCCTGCGAAACGTCGGGGCCATATCGGCGAACGACATTCGCCAGGCCGAGGGGTATAACCCGGTATCCGAGGAAGAGGGCGGCGACATACTGCTTGCGCCACTCAACATGGTGCCGCTGGAGACGCTTGCCGGCGCCGAAGAGCCCGAGACGCCGACCGATCCCGGCGAGGACGATAACGACGGGGAGGGCGTGCCCGACGATCCCAACAACCTGCTGCGCGGGCGCATAATCGCGGCCTACCGCAAGCTTTTCGCGGATGCGGTCGGCAGGACGATAAAGCGCAGTGTCCGCGACGGGAAGACCACGCGGGCGATCTTCGGTCCGGTACTTTGCGCGATGGCCGAATGCATCGTCGCGCTCGAGTTTCCGCATCCGGGACCGTTGAGCGCCGCGGGCCAGGTGGCGATCGCCAATCATTCCACGGCGATTTCGCAACGCGCCGGGGCGTGGAAGCACGCCGGGCGTGAGCAGGCCGCGGCAACCGAAGCCGGATTAGCCTACGACGCGCTCCGGGCAAAGCTGACCGAGTTAATGGAGGTCCAATGAAACCGACACGCATGTTTGCCGCTGCCAAAAAAGCGGAGTCGAATGACCTGCTGCTATACCTATACGACGACATCGGCGCCAGCTTTTGGGCCGACGGCGTCACGGCCAAGGGCATCGCCGCCGCCATCGCCGAGGCTGGGAAGCTCGACAGCATCACGCTTCGCATCAACTCCCCGGGCGGCGATGTGTTCGAGGGTATTGCCATCATGAACCTCGTCCGAACTCAGGGCGTGCCGGTCAACGTCATCATTGACGGGCTGGCGGCGTCGGCGGCGTCGGTGATCGCGATGGCTGGCAACACGATCACCATGGCCGACAACTCCCTGATGATGATCCACAACGCTTGGACGGTATCGGCGGGAGATGCCGCCGCGATGCGCAAGACCGCCGACATTCTGGACAAGATCAGCGGCACCATCGCCGACACCTACGCCGCCAAGAGCGGAATGGATGCCGCGGCGGTGCGCGAGCTGATGGACGCGGAAACCTGGCTGAACGCCAAAGAGGCGGTAGAAAAGGGTTTCGCCACGGCCATTGCCGACGGTGGGGACGACGCCAATGGGGCAATGGCGCTGGCTGCTTCATTCAACCTCAAGGCGCGGTTCGCCAATGTGCCCGAGTCGCTGGCGAAGCCGGCCCCGGTGGCGGAAAATCAGGCACCCGTCGCCGCGCCCGACCTTGGGCGCTGCGAAGTCGATCTGCTCGCGATTGAACTGGCCGAGATCGCCTAACCACCAACCAAGTTTTAGTAAGCCGCCCCACGACCACGCGGGGAGCGGCGCGCCATGCGCGTCCGAGGGGCACTCGGGCGAGGGCGGGCATGTAGGACTAGGAGACAATGATGAAAAAGGACTTGCAAAACAAACGGGTGAAGCTGGCGCTGGAGATGCGCACCATCTTCCAGACCGCCGAAAAGGAAAACCGCGGGCTCAACACCGACGAAAAAGCCGGATGGGAAGCCCGCAAAACCGAAATCGAGAGCATTGACAATACCTTGGCGATGCTCGCCGAAACCGAGCGGCTGGAGTCCAGCGGAGCCGCTGCTGTCGCGGCCATCCAGCAGCCGGCCATCGAGACGCGTGCGCAGAGCGGCAATCCGCTCGACCGGGCGTTTGCCTCGTACATGCGGCACGGCATGTCGGCCCTCAGTTCCGACGATCAGCAACTGATCAACGGGACCTTCCGCGACGCCGAGGGACGCCAAATCCGGGCGGCCCAGACGGTGACGACCAGTGGAGGCGGATACCTGATTCCCTCGGGCTTCGCGGATCAGATTGACGTGGCATTGAAGCGTTTCGGCGGGATGCTGGACGCCGCCGATGTGGTCACGACCGAGAGCGGCAATCCGCTGCCCTGGCCGACCGTCAACGATACCGGCAACTCGGGTGCGCTGCTCGCGATCAACACCGCCGCGAGCGAGACGGACCTGTCGTTCGGGCAGGTGACCTTGGGAGCGTACAAGTTCACCAGCAACCTGGTGCTCGTCCCCATCGAGCTCCTGCAGGACTCCTACTTCGACCTCAACGTCTTCCTGGCCGACCGGCTCGGGGAGCGCTTGGGCCGCATCCTGAACAACAAGTGGACGGTGGGCGCGGGTACGACCGAGCCCTCCGGCGTCGTCACCGGCGCCACGCTGGGCACCACCGGCGCAACCGGCCAAACCACCAGCGTGATCTATAACGACCTGGTCAACCTGTACCATTCGGTTGATCCCGCCTACCGGATGTCGCCCAAGTGCCGGTGGATGCTGTCCGACAGCAGCGTGAAGGTCATCAAGAAGCTGGTGGACGGCAATGGCCGCCCGCTGTGGCAGCCCGGAATCGGGGCCGGCATCGGCACGGCGTTCCAGGACACCATCCTCGACAAGCCGTACACGGTCAACCAGGACGTGCCGACAATGGCGGCCAACGCCAAGTCCATCCTGTTCGGCGACTTCAGCAAGTACAAGATCCGCCGCGTGATGGGCTTCACCCTGCTGCGACTGGTCGAGCGCTACGCCGAATTCGGGCAGGTGGGCTTCATCGCCTTCATGCGCGCGGACGGTGCTGTGATCGACGCCGGACAGCACCCGATTACGTACTACGCCAACTCCGCGACCTAATCGCGGGGTCGGATCCAGCCAACTCAGGGGCGGCGCTCGCAAGGTGCCGCCCCGCTTTTTGGGGCACTCATGAAAATCAAACTCAACTGCGCTATCGCTGGCCATGCCGACACCGTGCATGGGCTCGACAAGGAGTTCGCATTCCGCCCGGGCGAGATCGTTGATCTCCCCGAGGCGCTCGCCCAGAAATGGATCAAGGCGGAAATCGCCACCGCGCTGGAGCCTCCGAAGGCGGCGAAGAAGGGCGCGTAGTCCATGGCGGCAGGCGACCTGTGCCAACTTGGCGACGTCAAGGCGTGGCTGGCGCTCGGCGCCAATACCGTCGATGACGCGCTGCTGACGCGCCTGATCAGCGCTACAAGCGCCGATTTCCTTGCGGAGATAGACCGGTACGATTTCTTTTCCGCGAGCTATACCGAGATCATGCGCGGCGCGGCATTGACCGCGCCCAGACTGCGCCGCGAGTTCTCGTTCAGCGAGGGCCAGCGCTTCAACATGCGCCATTGGCCGATTACCGCCGTGGCGTCGATCGTTCTGGATGGTACGACGCTCCCGGCCTCGACGGACGGCCTGGCCGCCGGCTGGTGGGTGGATACAAACACCGATCCCGAAAACCAGTACGTCATTACCCTCATTGATTACGTCTTCACCAGGCTCTCAACCGCGACGGTGACCTATACGGCGGGCTATGCCGCCACGCCGACCGATGTCACCCAGGCAGTGATCGAGTGGGTATCTTCTCGCTACCGCCTACGACAGGGCATTGGCCTCAGTTCGGTGCATATTGCGGAGGGAAGATCGCAGAGCGAGGGTGCGTCGTTCGTGCCGTTTGACGTTCCGCAGGCTACGCAGCGGATTATCGACCGCTACCTGAACAGCACGATCAAGCTGATGTTCACTTCCAATGATTGATTTCACCGTTGAACCCGATAGCGCCGACCGCCTGGCGGAAGCTTTCGCCGAGCGGCGCGCCGCCATCATCGCCGGCGTTCTGGAGGGCATGGGCGCGGCCATGACGGAACTCGCCATCGCCACTGCCAGCGCCGCGCCTCACCGCACCGGGCGGCTTGCCGCCGCCATCATGGCCAGCGTCAAGGTGCGGGAAACCTCGAAGGAGATCAAAGGGACGATCAGCGGCGACGTGGGCAAGCTCCACGTCGGACTCTGGCAGGAGGAGGGCGTCAGCGTTCCCGCCACCATGGCGAAGCGGGTCAAGGCCATGGTGCTTATCGGCCAGGACGGATCGCCGGTGTTCTTCAAGTCTCATCGGGCCTTCAGGGTGCCGGGGCGCCCCTTCATGAACCCGACGCTCGAGGAACAGAAGCCGCAAATAATCGAGACGCTCAGGGCGAGCGTGCGGGAGGCGACGGCGGGGCTATGACAGGCGATCGCGAAGCCATCTGCAATGCGCTCATCGCGCTATTTCGGGCATCTCCAGGCGCTTTCGTCACCATCGGGAGGCGACACATCATGCCGCCGATGCTCGGCCCGGCGCAACAGCCGGCGCTCTTCGTGGTGCAGGTCATGGAGGAAGCAAAACAAAAATCCTTGGGCACTCCCGGCGTGACTACCCTGGAGGCGGCGCTGTTTGTATATTGCGAAGCGCCGGGCGTGGACGAGCCTCCGGGCGAGGAAACGCAACTAGCCGAGACGGCCTTGAATGCCCTGCTCAAGACCATCGAAGCGGCGATCAAACCGCCGATCGACGGCCAGCCGCAAACACTTGGCGGGCTGGTGTCGCACTGCTGGCTTGAGGGTCAGACGTTCAAGGATCCCGGTGTGCTGTCACATCAGGCGATGGCGATCGTGCCATTACGAATGTTGGTGCCGTAGAGCGGGAACGCTCGGAAAAGGAGTCTTACTATGAATATTCAATTTGGGACCGGCGTTCTCTTCATGCTACCGAACGCCGGCAACCTTGCCACCAATCCCACGCCGTACAAACTCGGTGCGCTGCAAAGCGTGCAGGTGGACTTCAAGTCCAGCCTAAAGAAGATGTACGGTCAAAAACAATTCCCCCTGGCCAAGGCGCGCGGCACGATTGACGTGAGCGCCAAGGCGAAGCTCAAGTCGCTGGACGTTGGCTTCATCAACCAGCTCTACTTCGGCCAAACGGCGGCGGTCGGCAAGACAATCATCGCCGATGACGAGTCGCACCCCATTCCGGCCACCGGGCCCTTCACGGTCACGGTCACGAACTCCACGACGGCCGTGACCGACTATGGCGTGCGGTATTCCTCGACCGGAGCCCAGTTGATGAAGGTGGCGTCGGGCCCGACGACCGGCCAGTACAGCTATGCCGCCGGCGTCTACACCTTCGCCGCGGCCGATGAGGGTATGGGCGTGCTCATTAGCTACAGCTACACCAGCACCGCGGCCGGCAGCAGCACCATTGTGCTCGCCAATCAGCTGATGGGCTATGCGCCGGAGTTCCGGGCGTTCCTCTACAACACCTTCCGGGGGAAATACTTCGGAATGGAGCTGTACGACTGCACGGTCGGCAATTTCTCGATTCCGACCAAGCAGGAGGACTTCTGGGAGGTGGACATCGACTTCGACGCCTGCACCGACGCCAGTGACACGCTCGGCCAAATCTACGCCGACAACTACTAACCAAAACCGAGCCGACGGGCGCGGGCCGAAAGGCCGCGCCCGCTTGGCGGCCAGGGAGCAATATGAGCGAAGAGAAGGTCAGATTTCGCGGAACGCCGATCTACATGGACGGCAGAACGTGGATAGTGCCGCCGATTTCGGTGCGGCAAATGCAGGAGTACGAGGCCGAGGATCATTCGAAGGCCAGCGTTGAAAGCTCGCTGAGCCTCATCCACAAGGCCATGACGCGGAACTACCCCGACGTCACGGTCGAGTGGCTGCGCGAATCGCTTGACGCCGCATCGACCAGGGAAGCAGTGGCGGCGCTGTCGGCCAGCAGCGGCCTGGTGCTTGTCGCGCCGGGGGAATAGAGGCCGGTGGTGCGACCGACTGGCCCGCTCTCTACGGGCTCATAGTCACCGTCACCGGCTGGACGTTTGAGCAGATAGACGATATGTCGCTGGGGGACGCGCTCGGGCTTCTGGCTTACTGGCGCGAGAATCCGCCGGTGCATGTGATTCTCGCGGCGCGCTATTTGAATCGCGCCAAGAGTTTGCGGCCGGCGACGGCGAGGAAGGCGAGTCAGGAAGAAGCCGAGTCGGCGCTCGCACAACAGACCGGCATGGGTCTCGGG
>JANWLQ010000227.1 GCA_025450725.1 Terriglobales bacterium | reverse complement strand
GGGAAGAGCTGCCCCGCCTGTTCTCCGCCATGCGTGGCGGCATCGGCGCCATCCCGCTCGCCGACCTGAACACCCGGCTGCGCTGGTGGGGGCTGTACACGCAAGGCGACGGCGAGGGTGCCTTCGGGGGCGCGGCGCCGTACTTCATGCTGCGCGTCCGCATTCCCAACGGGCTGCTGACAGCCCGCCAAGCGATGCAGATTGCGTCGCTGACGCGCACGTACGCCCGCGGCGTGGCTGACGTCACCGTGCGCCAGAACATTCAACTGCACTGGCTCGACGCCGAAACCCTGCCCGACGTTTTTCACCGTCTCTGGGACGCGGGTCTGACGTCGCAGGCCGCCTGCGGCGATGACCCCCGCAACGTCACCGGATGCCCGCTGGCCGGCATTGACCCCGAAGAATACGTGGACGCCAGCCGCCTTGCGCTTGCAGTCAACCAGGCGCTCATCGCCGGCGCCGACTTCTACAATCTGCCGCGCAAGTTCAAGGTTTGCGTCAGCGGATGCCGCCAGTGGTGCCCCAATCCTGAAATCAACGACGTTGCCTTCACCGCCTTTCCCCCTGATCCGGCGAAGCCCTCCGCCCCGCCCGACTTCGGCCTCCGCGTCGGCGGCGGCCTCTCGACTACGCCCATGCTAGCCCTCCCGCTCCCCGTTCGTGTGGCCTGGGGCGAAGTTGTACCCGTGGCCCGCGCCATCGCCACTCTCTTTCGCGATGCCGACGAGTTGCGCCAGAACCGCGCCCAGGCACGCCTGAAGTTTCTCTTCCTCCGCCACGGTTGGACGGTGGAACGTTTCCGCGATGAACTCGAGCGCCGCCTCGGCTTCAGACTGCGCGATTCCGAACCCTCCGCCCCGCCCGAAGTCGGTTTCCGCGATCACGTCGGCGTCCATGCCGAACGCGAGCGCGGCTACGTCTATGCCGGCCTCAGCCTCCTCCGCGGACGCATCTCCGCCGACCAGCTCCAAGCCGTTGCCGCCGCCGCCGATCATTACGGCAGCGGCGAAATCCGCGCCACAGCGATGCAGAATCTGGTCATCCCCCACGTCGCCGAACGCCACCTCGCCGCCTTGGCGCGCGATCTCGAGCTCAGCGACCTGCCGCTCGCCGGTTCCGGTTTTCGCCGCGGCGTGATGAGCTGCACCGGCAAGGAGTTCTGCAAACTGGCGGTGACCGAAACCAAGTCGTTCGCCGCAACTCTGGTCACCGAGCTCGAGCGCCGCCTGCCCGGGTTCCCCATCCCCCTGCGCATTAACCTGAACGGCTGCCCCAACTCTTGCGGACAACACTGGATCGCCGACGTCGGCCTGCAGGGCACCCGCGTCAAGACCTCCGACGGCCCCGAGGATGGCTTCGACGTCTACCTGGGCGGCGGCCTCGGCGCCGGCGCACAGTTGGCTCGACGCACTCTCGGGCGCGTGCGCGGCGTTGAGCTCGCCGCGCGGCTGGAATCGCTGTTCCGCCATTTTGTCGCGCGCCGCGCAGGTGATGAATCGTTCCGCGACTTCGTCGCGCGCGAGGGAACGGCGATGCTGGAGAAGGTGCTGGGCACGCTCCCGCAGGCCGAAGTCCTGATCCGTCTGCATGAACCCGAACCGCAACTGGCGGTGGCCGAATGACGACTGTCTATCTTGTCGGCGCCGGACCCGGCGACCCCGAGCTCATCACGGTAAAAGGCCAGCGGCTGCTGGCTGAGGCCGACTCCATTCTGTATGACGAACTGGCCAACCCGGCGCTCCTCGCGCTTGCTCCGGCCACCGCCGAACGCATCTATGTCGGCAAGCGCAGCGGCAGCCACGCTGCTACCCAGGAGCAGATCGCGCACTGGATGGTGGATCGCGCCCGCCGCGGCCTGCGCGTCGTGCGCCTCAAGGGCGGCGATCCGTTCCTGTTCGGACGCGGCGGGGAAGAGGTCGCCGCGCTCGCCGCCGCCGGCGTTCCGTGCGAAGTCGTCCCTGGTATCTCCGCCGCCAACGGCGCCACCGCCGCCGCCGGCATCCCGCTCACCCAGCGCGGCATTGCCTCGTCGGTGCGCCTGCTCAGCGGTCACGGCGAGTCGCCGGCGCCCGCGTACGACCAGCGCGAAACACTGGTCTACTTCATGGGCCTCGCCCGCGTCGCCGCGATCGCCCGCGACTTGCGCGCCCAGGGCTGGCCCGCCTCAACCCCGGTCGCCGTGATCGAACGCGGAACCCTCCCTGGCCAGCGCGTGGTGGCCGGAACCCTCAATGCAATTGCGCGCCTCGTCCGCGCCGCGCACGTTGCCTCGCCGGCGCTGTTGGTGGTAGGCAATGTCGCGAAGATTCCCGCGCTGCGCCCGCATCTGGCGGTCGTCCCCGCGCCCGCCCCGGGACTGATTCTGATGGCGCACGGCTCGCCTCTGGCGGCCTGGCAGCGCGGCGTGCATAAGCTGGCCCGCGAGCTCGGCGGCCGCGCCGCGTTCTTGCCGCCCGTTTCCCCCTCGCTCGGCGACGCAATCGCCGCCGCCGTGGACGCCGGCGAGCGCCGCCTCGTGGTCGTGCCCTATTTCCTCGCCCCCGGATTACACGTAACCCGCGATATTCCGCAATTGATCGAGGCTGAGCACGCCCGTTTCCCCGACGTTTCAATCACTCTGGCGGCCTGCCTTGAGGGTCATGCGGCACTACGCACCGCCGTCTTCGCGCGCCTCGCCGAGAACGCCGGACATAAGGTAGAATCAGGGCATGGTTCGCTTGCTTTCGGTGCTGTTGCTAGCCGGAGTCGCCTTCGCGCCCGCTCAAAAAGCGCAGGTTAAAGACAAAAAAGCCGTCCAACCCACGGTGCGCGTGACGCTGGAAGTGAAAGACCCCAAAGGCCGACCCTTCCCCAACGCCAGCGTCGTCCTCAAGCAAGTGACGGTTGATGTCGGCCGCATGCCCAAGCACCCCTTCAATGTCGAGCTACACACTGACGAAAAAGGCGAAGCCGTGGTCCAGGGGTTTGACACCGGCGTCGTGCTGGTGCAGGTGATAGCGCATGGCTACCAAACCTACGGCCAAGAGTTTATTATGAAGGACGCCAATGAGACCGTCCACGTCAAGCTCGTCCCGCCCAAGTCGCAAGTCACCATCTACCACTGACCCGGCTGAGTCGATGCCGTCCGTCGGTGCCCTTCATGGCGACATTTACCTGCTCGCCCAAATCCTCGCCGCCGAGAAAGCCCCCGCCGCGGTCCTTCGCCACCTTCGCGCCTGGCGCCGCGCCCCATCGCCTTCGGCCGCCGCCGCCCTCCTTCTCGCCGCGCGCCAAACCTACCTCGGCATTTAGCGGGCGCGGGCGCGAAGCGCAGCGATAGGGACATACGCGAGCATTCGCGCCCGGCCGATGACGAACCCGGGCCCCCAATGGCGCTTTGGGCATTGGGGTGGGAATCGGGGCCTCCAATACCGCTTTGGGCATTGGGGTGGGGCGCAATGGCCCCGTTATCGCCGCGCCTCTTCCATAGTACGATAGGGTGAAACATCTTTAGCCTAGCCATGGAATCGTTCCAGTGTCCGTTCTGCAAATTGGCCATTGCCGGAGTCGGCCCCGCTGCCCGCGCCATCGTCTTCAACGTTGCCACGCGGCAAGTCGTCGAGAAGGCCAACGGCCTGCGCGCCGGCGATGTCCTCGTGATCGTTGATTCCACCATCCATCCCGAGGATCACGCCATCCACCGCTGCGATGATCCCCGCGGACGCCAGGTGGTGAAGTGGTTCCAGCACCACGCCACCGAGGCATACTCCGCCATCAACAGTGCCATTCGCCGTACGCTCGACGGCTCGGGCCAGAGTAGCGCCGAGGTGTCCACCGCCAAAGCCGAGGGCTCGCCCCGCCACAACCGCTGATCCGCAAGTTCCAACCCGCACTGCCCGGCACCAGGCCCAAGCTCAAACCGGCCAGCAAAAACAAGCCGCAGATGACGCTCGACCGCGCCCTCTCCCGCGCCGGCATTGCCAGCCGCACCGTCGCCCGCGGAATCATCGCCGCCGGCCGGGTTCAGCTCAATGGACGCCCCCTGACCGACCCCGACGCCTGGGTCGAGCCCGCGCGCCAGCGCATCACCCTTGACGGCCAGCCCCTCGGCAGCCCCCGCCCTCTGTACCTCGCCCTCCACAAGCCCACCGGCGTCATTACCAGCCACGGCGATCCCGACGGACGCAAGACCATTTACGACATCGTCGGCCCGCAGCCATCCTGGTATTTCCCCATCGGCCGCCTCGACCAGGACACCAGCGGCCTCCTGCTGCTCACCAACGACAGCGTCTTTGCCGAGCGCATCGCCAACCCGGTTTCCAAAGTGACCAAAACCTACCGCGTGAAAATCGAGCCCGCGCCCACCGAGTCGCAAATCGAGCGCCTCCGCCAGGGCCTCGACATCGGCCGCGGCGAGCGCACCGCCCCCGCCCGCGTGCGCCGAGAGCGTGCGACGGATGCGGGCTGTTGGCTCGAACTTGAAATTAAAGAGGGTAAGAACCGTCAAATCCGGCGCATGGTCGAGGCGCTCGGTTTGAAGGTGGTCGCGCTCGAGAGAACGCGCGTCGGTAAACTGGCGCTAGGCGATTTGGCGCTGGGGCGGGTCCGCCCCTTCAAACCTGAAACTGTGGTGTAACAAAACGTCCGGTTACGCAGGCAGCCACCGAGTCCGCCATGGGAGGAGATCGAGGTGGAAGGCAGGGAACCGGGGCCCCCTGCGCGGCTTTTGCGCGCTGGGGTGGTCGTAATTCCGAAGGGCGGCCCGCTGCCGTGAATCGAATTCCGCCGCACCTTCGATCCCATCTCCACGGAGATGGCCGCAGGCCGGGGTCCCCAGAACCGTCGTCGGTTCTGGGGTGGAGCGACGTAGCAACGCGGAGTCGCGGCGGGTTGGAGCGAAGGGAGGCGAGCCTCTGACTGTGTAAAATATGCATTGTTGACGTCCGCCTTCCTCAATCGTGAATTCAGTTGGCTGGCCTTTAACCGGCGCGTGCTCGAGGAAGCCCTCGACCCAGCCAATCCGCTGCTCGAGCGGGTGAAGTTTTTGGCCATCAGCGCCAACAACCTCGACGAGTTTCTGGAAATCCGCGTGGCGGGAATGCTGCAGCAAATCGAGGAGGGCGCCCCCGCCGCGCCAATCGAAGCCCTCGCCCCCGCGCTGCACAAGTTTGCCGGCGATCAATACCATTGTTGGAACCAGGCGCTCATGCCCGAGCTGGCGCGCCAGCGGATTGACCTGGTCGCCTATGAGGCGCTGCTGCCGGCGGAAAAGAAATTCGCCGCCGCCTTTTACGCCCGCGAAGTGGATCCGCTGCTCACGCCGATCACCGTGGATCCGGCCCACCCGTTTCCGCGCGTGCTCAACAAAGCGTTGTGCTTCGCCTTCCTCCTGCGGCGCAAGCGCCGGAAAAGCGAATTGCAGTTCGGTGTGCTCACCGTTCCGCGCGCGCTGCCGCGCCTCATCCGCCTGCCCGATGCCGGCTCCGGCGACCGCTTCTTGTTCCTCGCCGATCTGATCGCCGCCCAGGCGCCCGCGCTGTACCGCGGCTTTGCCATCGTTGCCTCCTCGGCCTTCAGGGTCACCCGCAACAGCAACCTGTATTTGCAGGAGGAGGAAGCGCGCAGCTTGCTCGAGACGGTTCGGGTCGAGCTGCACAACCGGCGCAAGGGAACCGCCGTGCGCCTGGAAATCGAAAGCTCCGCCTCCCCCGAGATCGTCGAGCGCCTCCGCGCCAATTTCGAGCTGGAACCGTGGCAGGTATTTTCCTCGCCCGGCCCGGTGAATCTCTCCCGTTTGATCCGGCTCTACGAGATGGCGGCGCGCCCGGAGTTGAAATACCCGGTGTTTAGGCCCGTGGTGTCCCCGGCGCTGAAAGCGCCAGGCGAGATGTTCGCCGCACTGCGCCGCAACGACCGGCTGCTGCACCATCCCTACGATAGCTATGCCGAAGTGGTCAGGTTCCTGCAAGCGGCGGCGGCTGATCCGCGCGTGCTCTCCATCAAGCAGACGCTCTACCGCACCAGCATTGATTCCCCTATTCTCCAGGCCCTTCTCGCCGCCGCCACACAGAAAGAAGTCGCGGTGGTGGTCGAGCTCCAGGCGCGCTTCGACGAGGTCGTCAATATCCGTTGGGCGCGCTTGCTCGAGGATGCCGGGGTGCAGGTCTCCTATGGCGCGGCGGGTCGTAAAACGCACGGCAAACTGGCGCTCGTCGTCCGCCAGGATGAGGATGGCGCCCTGCGGCGCTACCTTCACCTCGGAACCGGCAACTACAACCACCGCACCGCGCGCACCTACACCGCTTTCCGGCTGCTCCCCGCCCGCGAGGATTTCGCCGCCGCCGCGCAGGCGGTATTCACCTACCTCACCACCGATGCCGACGCCGCCGCTTCCGGCAACCAGTTCGCGCCGTTGCTGGTCGCTCCGATGAATCTTGCGGCACAAACCCATTGGCTGATTGACCGCGAGGCGGAACACG
>JANWLQ010000226.1 GCA_025450725.1 Terriglobales bacterium | reverse complement strand
GAGGAAGAGAACGAAGCTCGGAATCACCTGGGCGAGGCCGACATAGCCCAGGCTCAAGGCACGGTGGGTGATGGAGTAGACCTGCCAAGCGACGGCCACGGCCACCATTTCCGAGGAAAGAACGGAGGTCAGGCGCGCGGCCTGGAAATAGCGGAAGTCAGGATAGCGCAGCGCGGCGTGCGGGGCTTCGCTGATGGCGTCGTTCATGGACTCTCCATAATCGCATACGGCGTAGACTGGGAGCATGCTCGTGAGGCGATTGACGGCATTCGTTGCTTTCGGTTGGCTGCTGGTGGCGCAGACGCCGCCGCCGCAGGCTTTCACGGTCGAGGTGCCGGTGCTGGTGCTCGACCGCAAGGGCGCGCCGGTGATGCAACTCGACCAGGATCTATTCCGGCTGACGGACGATGGGCGTCCGCAGCGGCTGGCACGGTTTGACCGGGAGGCGCGGCCGGTGTCGCTCGCGATAGTGGTGAATACGAGCGACCGGGACGCGATCGCGCAGATGAAGCGGTCGGCCGAGTTGCTCGCGGCCATGGTGGTCGGGGACTTGGGCGAGGCCACGATTTACGGGTCCGGCCCGTCGCCGCGGCAGATTCTGCCGTATACGTCGGACCAGGACAAGATTGTCAACGCGCTCACGCATTTGGAGCCGACGCCGACGGCGCCGCTGGGGCAGGGATTGATCACAACGCCGGCGAACCAGGCGCTGCTGGAATTGAGCCATCGTCCGGACACGCAGGCGCGGGCGGTGTTGATTGTGGCCAAGGACGCCGACCGATTGGGACTGGCCGCGCAGGCGCTGGTGAACGCGGAGCTGCAAAACGCGATCAGTATTTTCATGATCACGCCGAGCAAGCCGGATGGCGCGGCCGACTACGTCAATCCGGACACGCCGGCGGTGAAGGGGGCGGGGCAGGGCTCGCAGCGCGACCCCTATGTTATTCCCAATGGCGCGAAGCCGGGGATGCCAGGCACCAACGGCACGGACTCGGCTTCGGTGAACCTGACGCCGCTACTGAGCAGCGCGAAAAGCGTGGCGACGGCGGTGGTTGCGCCGCACCAATTGGACTACGTCTACGACTCGGGGGGATTCACGCTCGACGGGGGCGACAACGCCGAATTTGACCGGAACCTGAGCGCGATTGGCGGCGACTTGCGTTCGTTGTACTTTCTCTACTATCGGCCCGACAATCTGGCCACGGCCAGCCTGCGACACACGATCAATGTCAGCGTGCTCTCGCCCGATGCGCGAAGACTTGCGTTTCGCCGGGCGTATATAGCGAAGAAGCCATGAACGCGTGAAGGGCGGCGCTGTGGGGTCGGGCGCGGAGCCATTGCAGGCGGAGCGGACGGCGTCGCGTGAATTTATCGGTGACCTTGATTTCGCACAGGCGGCCGGCTGCGATTTCGCTTTCGACCGCCATGCGGGCCACGATGGCGACACCGAGCCCGGCGATAACGGCCTGCTTAATGGCTTCCGGACTGTTGAAGGTCCATGCGGGGGTGACTTGCAAACGGGCGCGAGCGAGGATTTGATCCACCAGAGCGCGGGTGCCGGAGCCGGATTCGCGCATGATCCAGGGTTGGCGGGCAAGTTGACGCAAGGTGGTTTTGCCGCGCGGAGTGGCGCCGGCAGCGCCGACGATGATGAGCTCATCCCAATGGAAGATGCGGGAATCGAGTTCGGCTTCGAATTGGCCCGGGCCTTCGACCAAACCCAGGTCGAGTTGGTGGGCGATTAGCGCGGACTGGATGGTGTCGGTGTTTTCGACGACGGCGGAGATGGTGATGCCGGAATACAGGGATTGAAAGCGGGCCAGCATTTCAGGCAGAAGGTATACGCCGATGGTCATGCTGGCGCCGAGGCGAAGGCGCCCGCGGCGGAGATCGCGGAGCTCGGCGAGGGCGGATTCGGCTTCGTCGGCGAGGGCGAAGAGGCGGCGGGCGTAGCCGGCCAGTAACTCGCCGGCGGCGGTGGGGCGGACGCCGCGCGGAAGGCGCTCCAGCAACTCCGCGCCGACCGCGGATTCGAGTTCGCGAATCTGCTTGGAAACGGCGGGCTGGCTGATGCGCACGCGCTCGGCGGCGGCGCTCACGCCGCCGGCGTCGACGGTGGCGGCGAAGAGCCGGAGGTGGTTCAGGTTCAGCATGTATAGCCTAAAGTTATCGTTTGCATGTTTATTATATATTGGAAGTCTGGACACCGAGCCGCTAGGGTTAAGGCTTGGCATTCGTCTACATCGCCGCGATCGGTTTTTGCCTTACCGCCTGGGCTTCGCCCGGGCTGGCGCTAGCGCTGGGAATGGCGCTGGCGCTGAGCGTGGGGAATCCCTACGTTGCGCGCACGCGGCCGGCCTCGAAGCTGCTGTTGCAGGCGAGCGTCGTGCTGCTCGGGTTTGGCATGAATCTGGGCGCGGTGGTGCACGCAGGGGAGCGCGGTTTCGGGTTGGCGCTGATTACGATTGCGGGAACATTCGCCCTGGGATGGCTGCTGGCGCGCTGGCTGCGGATACCGGCGCGGGTATCGCTATTGATCTCGGCGGGCACGGCGATTTGCGGTGGCTCGGCGATCGCCGCGGTGTCGGCGGTGGTGGACGCGGCGGAGGCGGAAATGAGCGTGGCCATGGGCGCGGTGTTTCTGCTGAACGCGGTAGCGCTGTACCTTTTTCCGCGGCTGGGGCACTGGCTGGGATTGAGCCAGACGCAGTTCGGGATGTGGGCGGGGATGGCGATTCACGATATTTCGAGCGTGGTGGGGGCGGCGTCGCAGTACGGGCTCACCGCGTTGCAGACGGCGACGGCGGTGAAGCTGTCGCGGGCGCTGTGGATTGTGCCGGTGGCGCTGCTCGCGGGCTGGAAGCACGGGCCGGCGAGCGGAGAGCGCAAGCGGGCGCCGGTGCCGTGGTTCATTGGATGCTTTCTGCTGGCGTCGCTGGCGCGCACGCTGCTGCCGGGGCTTGCGGTTGCGGCGCCGGCGCTGACGCGGATGGCGGTGATCGGCTTGACGATTACGCTGCTGCTGATCGGCGCGGGGCTGTCGCGGGCCACGCTGCGCAGCGTGGGGGCGCGCCCGCTGGTGCAGGGGCTGCTGCTGTGGCTGGCGATCGCAGTAGGGTCGCTGAGCGCGGTGCGCTGGCTGGGCTAGGCATCGCGCGAGCGGGACGGGTTATTGGACGACCAAGGATAACGTCGTGGTCCGGACCACGGTGCCGCTGGTGGCGGTGATGGTGATGGGGTAGGTGCCAGCGGGAGTTCCGGAGGGCGTAACGCCCCCGCCCCCACCACCGCCGCCGCCGCCACCGCCACCGCCGCAGGCGGCGAAGGCGAACGCCAGCGCGACCGCGGCCGTGCCGACCCAGATGCGACGGCGTACCGGCAGGCTAAGCCGGCGGCTGGCGAACATAAGCAGGGTGAGCAGGCTGAGGGCGAGCAGCATCCAGAAAAATTGGCGCGCGGTGGGCAGCCAGAAGAACAGAGAGCGGGCGGTGGTGCTCACAGATATCGTGGTCGTTCCCGCGGTGCTGCCGGAGACCACGACGCTGGAGGGGTTGGCGGTGCAGTTGGCCGCGGTGGGCGCGCCGGCGCAGGTGATGGCGAAGGTTGCGGCCAAGTTGTTAACTGAGGTGAACGCCAAGGCGTAATTGGCGGTCTGGCCGGCGCCTACGGTTGCGGTCGAGCTCGATCCTGTGGCTATTCCAATGGTCAGGTCAGCGCCGGCGCCGGTTAAGGTGGCGGTGTGGGGGCTGCCGCTGGCGCTGTCGGCAACGCTCATGGTCGCGGTTCGGCTGCCGGTCGCCGAGGGCTTGAAGGTCACGTTGATGGCGCAGTTGGCGCCGGCGGCGAGGCTCGCGGCGCAGGTATTGGTTTGCCCGAACTCGCTGGCATTGGCGCCGTTGATGGTTATGGAGGTGATGGCCATCGACACAACGCCGGAGTTGCTCAAGGTGATTGACTGGGCGGGGCTCGTCGAATTGATGGCTTGGGCAGTAAAGGTCAGGCTCGAGGGCGACAGGGCGGCAGTGGCGGTTCCGCCGGTTCCAGTCAAGGCGACGGTTTGAGTGGTGGGTGAGGCGTTGTCGGTGACGGTGAGCGTGCCGGTGCGGGCGCCGGTCGCGGTTGGCGCGAAAGTCACATTAATGGCGCAGTTGGCGCCGGCGGCGAGGCTCGATCCGCAGGTGTTGGTCTGGGAGAAATCACCGTTTGCGGCGACGAATGTAATGGTGAGCGATACGTTGCCGGTGTTGGTCAGCGTGACCGCTTGAGCGGCGCTGGTCGTGCCGGTGCCTTGGACGGCAAAGCTCAGGCTGGCGGGCGAAAGCGACGCGCCGGGAACGCCGCCGGTGCCGGTCAGGGCGACGGTTTGGGTGGTGGGTGAGGCGTTGTCGGCGATGGTGAGCGTGCCGGTGCGGGCGCCGGTTGCGGTTGGCGTGAAAGTTACGTTGACGGCGCAGGTGGCGCCGGCGGCGAGGCTCGATCCGCAGGTGTTGGTCTGGGAGAAATCACCGGTTGCGGCGATCGAATTGATGGTGAGCGCGGAGTTGCCGGTGTTGGAAACCGTGACTGCCTGAGCGGCGCTGGTGGAATTGACAGTTTGAACGGCGAAGCTGAGGCTTACAGGCGCCACGCCGGCGATGGGTCCGTTGCCGGTGCCGGTGAGGGCCACGGTTTGGGTGGTGGGGCTGGCGCTGTCGGTGACGGTGAGCGTGCCGTTGCGGGCGCCGCTGGCGGTCGGGGTGAAGGTGATGCTGATGCTGCAATTAGCGCCGGATGGGAGGCTGGGGCCACAGGTATTGGTCTGGGCGAAATCGCCACTGGCCGCGATCGAGCCGATCGCCAAGGTGCCAGTCCCGGTGCTGGTTAGCGTGACGTTCTGAGCGGCACTGGCGACATTGAGCGCCTGAGCGGCGAAAGTGAGCGCGGCGGGGTTGAGCGAAGCCGCCTGGGCGGCGGTGGTTCCGGTGCCGGTCAAGGCAACGGTGATGGTCGAAGGCAGCCCGTTTTCAGTGACGGTAATGGTGGCGGATTCGCTGCTGGTAGTGGAGGGGGTGAAGGTGGCGCTGATCACGCAGGTGCCGTTCGAGGCAATGACGGAGTTGGCGGTGCAGGTGTTGGCCGAGGTGAGAGAGAAGTCAGCGGCGTTGGCGCCGCTCAACGCGATGCTCGCAATGGTGATGGAATTGTTGTTGCCGTTGGTCAGCGTCGTGGTCATGGCGGCGCTGACGCGGCCCTGCGCTTGCGTGCCAAAGTTGATCGTCGGGTTGGCCACAACCACCGAACTGGGGACGGCGATGGACCATGCGCCGCGTCCGTGGGTGCCGGCGACCAGCACGGGTTGGCCGCTGGCGCGGGTGAGCGAGAGGCTGAGAACCGCGGTTGCGGGTAGATTGTCGCCGAGGCGAATCCAGGTTTCGCCGTTGCTGCCGCCGTCAGTGGCTTGGAATACACCGACGTCGGTGCCGATGAAAAGATCGTTGGGGACGACGGGGTCGAACAAGATGGCGTTGACGGTTCCGCCGGGCAGGTTGCCGGCGATGCTGGTGTCGGTTACGCCGCCGTCGGTGGAGATATAAAGGGCGGGCTGCGCGCCTACGAAGCCATGAGCCCAAACAATAGTTTTGGGCGCGGTCGGACTGACGGCGATGGCGGAGATGGGACCGGTGCTGCTGTCACCGCCCAGGACGACTTGCGTCCAGGTGGGTGTGGCGGCGGTGGCATTGACAGTGGCGCTGATCTTGCCTTTGGAGCTGCCGACGTAGATTACATCGGGAGAACTGGGGGAGGCGGCAATGGCGGAGAGGTCGTCACCACCGCCGCCGGTGGCTAGAACCGGGCTGATTGCCGCCCAGCCGGCGCCGGGGTTCGCCGGCACCGAGGGGCCTTTCCAGACTCGGGTGGTTACGAGATAGGCAGTGGCGGGATTCGACGATGCGAGAAGATAAGGCACGTAGAATTCGCTGCTGTCGGGGATCGTGCTGCCGTCGACCACGGTATGAAATGTAGAGCCGCCGTCGTCCGAGCGGCGCAGCGAAACGTCGAAATTTTCGGTGAAGATCTGGCTCGGGGTATTGGGGTTGATGGCGGTGTGGCCTCCGTCGCCGCCGAATACGGTGGACCATTGCTTGCTGGCAGAGCTGCCGATGGCGGTGCCGTTATCTTGAGAGCCGCCGATGAGACGACCGGCGGTGGCCGGGTCCGCGCTGACCCCAAAAAATTGAATGACGCCAATGCTGGAGTTCATGTTGGTCCATGCGGTTCCGGCGTTCGCCGTTTGCCACGCGCCGCCGTCGTTGGCGATGACCCAGTGTGTCGCATCGAGGGGGAAGATCACGTGCTCGTCGGGATGGACCGAACCGGTGGTGGTGGAATTGGTGAGGTTCGTCCAAGTAAGTGTGGGCGCGGATAGGTCCGCTGAAAAAACGTCGAGGCCGCCGACGAGGAGGAGGTTCGAGTTGGGCGGCGTAGCGATGGGCTGGTCGTAGAAGCCTTGACCGTTGGTGTTGAAGATGTTGGGCGGCGTGCCCAGGACCGTCCAGGTGGTGCCGTTAAAGGCGACTAATCCGGAGCAAGTGGCGGCCCCATTACAGTCGGAGGGTGATGTGGGCTGGCCATTACTGTCGGCCACGAGGACGTACAGAACGCCACCGCGCGCGGCGAGCGAGGCGCGGGAGAAGTTGGCATTGGTCGTGGCCACGGTTCCAAATGGCGACGGCAGTGCGGTCCAGGTAATGCCATGATCGGTGGACTTGAACACGCCAGCGCCTCTAACCGCGGCGAAGTAGTCGGATGTGGCGGGATCGTAAATCATGTCGGTGACGAAGACACGCGACATTTCAGTGGTGTAAGTTAGGCCGCCGTCGGTCGAACGAATGATGCCGACGGTTCCGGGCACGAGTTGGCCGTCGCCGCCGCTAAAAACCCCGGAGAACGATGTGCCTGCCAAGTCCACCTGGGGATTGGCGGAATCGACCAGGACGCGGGAGGTGGCGAGGCCGAACAAGCTGCCCAAATCTGTGTTCGCCGTATTTCTCCAAGTGGCGCCGCCGTCGGTTGATTTGAGAATGCCGATTCCGTAGTAGCTATCGGCGGACTCGTTGGCTTCGCCCGTGCCGACGTAGATGGTAGTCGGGGTGGTGGTGCTGTCGAGTGCAATGCTGCCCACAGCGAGGCTGGGCATGTTATCGCCAATTGAGGTGAAGGTCGGCTGGGCCGAGAGCGCGTTGGTGGACTTCCAGACGCCGCCAAAGGCCGCGCCGAGGTAGACGGTGTTGCCGGTGGGGTCTTTGACCAAATCCACGGCAATGGCGTTCATGCGCCCGGAGAGATTGCCATAGCTGGGGTTGGATTGTGGGTGCGGACCCAGTTCGGTCCAATCACCGCCGATGATGACGGGCGCCCCTGCAGGACTAATGGATTCGGTTGTAAGCCGCGCGCGATGCGCGGTGGGCATTTGCAATGACTGGAGATAGCTGAAGTAGCGGTGCTCGGCGGCGGGCCGGTCATCGTTGGTCTGGCGAAAGCGCTGGAACCATTGCTCGCGCTGCAGCGGGCGATCGACACGCGGCACAGGCGGCGCAACGGGAGCTTGCGCGAGGGTGAGTGTGGCCAGAGTAAGAGCGAGTGGGGCAATCCAAGCAGAGCCGAAACGCATGCACGGAGTATGCACCAGTTTACGAGTTAGTGGGAGAGGAAGTCTTCGGTTACATACAGTTGGGCGCCGGCCTGGGCGATGCCAATGCCGACCTGGGTGAAACGGCGGTTGAGGACGTTGCCGCGGTGGTTGGCCTGAAAGGGCGGCTCGCGCATGATCATGTTTTCAACCTGTTCGATGGAGGGCGCCATGGCGACGTTCTCGCCGACGCTTGTCCAACGAATGCCGGCGGCGTCGAGGCGCTGACCGACATCGAGGCCGCGATTACTGCTGTGACTAAGGGTATGGTTGCGGGCCATCTCTTCGGAGTGGCGCTGGGCGACGGCGGCGACGGCGGCGTTCCAGGTCAGGGAGTGGGCCAGGCCGTGGGTTTCGGCGCGATAGCGGGAGTCGGCGCGGGCGACGTTCATGAAGGTCAACAACTCGTGCTCTAAGACACGTGCCGGCGGGGCCGCGAAGCAAAACGCTAAAAGCAGGGAACAAGTAATGACAATGCGCATGACTATTTGCAAGACTATTGCAAGACTAGGGATGTTGTTTTGAGTATAGGCTATCCACGTCGCGTTGACCACGGTCGAGATAGGGAATGCCGGTTTTCATCCATTGCGGCTCGGGGGCGTCTTTCAGCCAGTAGTCGAAGTATTCATCCAAATGCACGGACCAATACTTTTGATTATCCCGTTGTCGCAGGCCATGCTTTTCTCCGTTGAAGACGAACATCCAAGCCGGTTTGTGCTCGCGGCGCAGGGCGGTGAAAAACTCGATGCCTTGATACCAGGGCACGGCATCATCACCGTCGTTGTGAATGGTGAGGTAGGGGGTTTGCACCTTGGCCACCCAGAACAGGGGCGAGTTTTCGATGTATTGCAGGGAATCCTGCCAGGGCGGTCCGCCGATGCGGCTTTGGGTGTGCTCGTATTGGGCGGCGCGGCTGATGCCGGTACCCCAGCGGATTCCGCCGTAGGCGCTGATCATGTCGGCCACCACGGCGCCGGCCTCGACGGCGCGGAACTTATTGGTGCGGGTGATCATGTAGGCCACCTGGTAGCCGCCCCAGCTATGGCCCTGAATGCCGATGCGGGCCGGATCCACGAAGCCCATGGCCTGGACGCGCTCGATCGCGGGCAGAACGCATTTGAGGGCGCTGTCGCCGGGATAACCGGTGTCGTAGGCGATGTCGGGCTCGAGCACGAGATAGCCGTGGCTAACGTAGCGGGTGAGATTGATGCTGGTGCCGGGAGCGGGCGCGACGTAATGATGCAAGGTGTCGGTCAACCGCTCGTAGATATAGACCATCATTGGGTATTTCTTGTGGGGGTCGAAATCATCGGGTTTGATGAGAATGGCGCGCAAGGGTTTGCCGTCGCGGTTGACGTAGTCAATTAGCTCGGACTTGCCCCAGCGGTAGTTCGCCTGTTGGGGATTGGCGTCGCTCACCTGGGCCGAGGCGGCGAAGTTGGTGTCGCTCGTCCAAAGATTTGGGAATTGGTCAAAGCGCGCGAGGGTGAACACGACGGTAGAGGCATTCTTGGCCTTGAGAACGCGGCCCATAAGCGCGTCACGCATGATGATCTTGGTGGGCGGCGCGGTCGAGGTGAGCGAGGCCAGCCGGTACAAGCCGGTGGCCTTGGTGTCGTCGTTCGCGGTCGAAAGCAGCAGCGGCTGATGGGCGGGGATGGTTTTGGCTTCAGGGTCGAGG
>JANWLQ010000225.1 GCA_025450725.1 Terriglobales bacterium | reverse complement strand
GAGGCGCAGCATCACGACGCCGCTGGTGAAGACGATCGCGAAATAGATGAGTTCGATGCGGGACTGGGCCAAGTCGTGAGAGCCGAAGATCACCGCGACCATCATCAGGACCAGGAGGACGGAGGCATTCATCAACCGGCTGGAGGTGGCAAATTCGTCGCTGCCGTCCTGCAGGCAATCCAGTCGCTTGGCGAAAAAAATGACCGTCCAGACCGGCAAGGCCACGGCGGCGGAGAATTCGACCAGCCTGAGGCCAGGCGGCTGGACGGGGCCCAAGGGAATCCAGTACCGCAGGCACCAGGAGATGCCAATCGAGGCCAGGATCCAAAGCAGATCCAACCCTAGTATGAATAAGAGATAGCGGCGCTTCATGGTAGCCTGCTCCGAGAGAATTAGCGGCCGGTCGCCCCGGCTGCCGGCGTTTGCCCGGCATAACCAGCGGGATGGTTCAGGCGCCACTGCCAAGCGCTGCTGACGATGTTGCCCAGCTCCGAATGGCGCGGACTCCAGCCGAGTTCCGCCATGAGCTTGGCGGGGCTGGCGACCAGAACGGCGGGGTCACCGACCCGCGGGGATGCGATGCGAACCGGAAGCTGCTTTGCGGTGGTCGCTTCGACTGCGGCCAGCACCTGACGCACCGAGTAGCCGGAACCGGAGCCGATGTTGTAAACGCCGTGCCGCCCCTTTTGCAGCCCTGCCAAGGCGAGTACATGCGCAGCCGCAATATCCAGCACGTGAACATAATCGCGGATGCAGGTCCCATCCGGGGTCGGATAGGCATCACCATACATGGTGAACTCGAAGTCGGGTTTCAAGGCCGCATCAAGGAGGAGTGGAATCAAATGGGTTTCCGGTTGGTGGTTTTCCCCCCGCAGTTGACTCGCCCCGGCAGCATTGAAGTAACGGAGGGCAATGTAGCGGAATCCGTAGGCGCGCTGATACCAGCTCAGCACACGCTCCAGGGCCAGTTTCGATTCACCGTAGGCATTGATGGGATCGGTCGGATGGTCTTCTGTTATCGGCGTGAAACGCGGCTCGCCGAACACGGCTGCAGTGGAGGAAAAAATGAACTGGTCGATGCCAGCCGCCAGCAAGGCATCGAGCAGGGCCAGACTCTTGCTGAGATTGTTGTGAAAATACCTTTGCGGTTCGGTCATCGAACCCGTGACCAGCGTTTCGGCTGCGAAATGCATCGCGGCATCGATGCGGTGATCGTTCACCAGTTGTTTGACCAACCCGCCGTCCGCCACGTCACCCTCGATCAGCAGGGCTTCGGGAGGCACGGCGCCGCGGTGCCCGGTGGTGAGATTGTCGAGCACAACTACGTGGTGCGAGTGTGCGACCAGCAGTTCCGAGCACACGCTCCCCACATACCCCGCCCCCCCAGTTACGAGAATATTCATATTGTTTCTCCGGCGACCATTACGCCGCGCCCCAACCGAAAAGCACCACCGGCACGGTCCGGAGCAGGATCCTGAAATCCAAGCCCACCGACTGGTGCGCGATGTAGAAAAGATCCAGTCGAACCCTCTCTTCGTAAGGGAGCTGGGAACGGCCGCTCACTTGCCACAACCCGGTGATCCCCGGTCGAACGCTGACGAATTCATCGCCTGAATCGCCGTATTTGTGCAGCTCGGAGGGCAAAATGTCCCGCGGTCCAACCCAGCTCATTTCGCTCCGGATTACATTGAGGATCTGCGGCAGTTCGTCCAGGCTGCTCTTGCGCAGCAACCGGCCGAAACGCGTGACGCGAGGATCTTTCTTGAGCTTGTAGGTGGCCTCATACTCGCGGCGAAGCTCGGGGTCCGTGGCTAAAATTTGTTGCAATCTCACTTCGGCGTCCACCACCATCGTCCTGAATTTGAACTTCAGAAAGCTGCTGTGACCTTTCCCAAGCCGACGGACCCGGATCAAAGCCGGGCCCGGCGAATCAAGACGGATGAGCACCACAAGCAGCGCGCCCACCGGCAGCACGACCGGCAGCGCGACGACGGTCAGTGCCCAATCCAGAATCGGTTTGCCGCACCGCGCGTACCAACTCGTCGGCCGCACTGCCCGGGCCTCGAATATCTCAGGAGGCATGACTCATTCGGAGCACGTTCAAGTTCATCAGCTGCTGCTGCGCATCGGAAGAGAAGCGGCTCAGGTCAGTGTAGGTGTCCACCCAGGCCAGGAAATCGGCCAAAATCTGGTCCAAACTCCGCTCCGGCTTCCATCCTAATGTTCCGATTTTCTCGATTGACGAACAGGAATGGCGCGCGTCACCCACTCGGAACAGGCCGGGGACTTCGGGCTCGATCGACTTGCCCATCTGGGCTGCCAACCGGCGAGCATATTCCAGCACGGTTGTCACGCGTCCACTACCGACATTGAAGGCTTCGCCAATAGCGCGCTCATCGCGGCTCACCAGCCAATTCGCGGCTACCACGTCTGCCACGTGCACGTAATCGCGCTGCAGACCTCCGTCCTCGAAGGCGATGGGCGGCTTGTTGGCTTTCAGTTTCAGGGCAAAAATTCTTGCGATTCCCGAATATTGATTGAAGAGCGACTGGCGAGCTCCCTGGGTGATCGAATAACGCAGCGCGGTGCACGGCACTCCGACCGCCGCCGCCAGCCGTAATGCCGTAATTTCCTGCGCGTATTTCGAAACGCCGTAGGGACTCAGTGGAGAGGGGTGCGTTTCGTTGAGCAACACGGGCGTCATCGGAGCCTGACAGCGGGGACAGTGCACCTCCCAGTCTTTCGATTCGAGCTGGTGCAATGGGCGGTTCGGGGGCAGAAGCATGCCGTGTTCCGGGCAGCGGTATTGCCCCTCGCCATAGACCGCCTGGGAGGACGCCACCACAATTCGGCGCACGGTGTGCCGATGCGCCGCGATGGACTCGAATAGTAAAGCCGTGCCTAGCACGTTTACCCGGCTGAAGTGACCGTAATCAGGGAAATAATCCTGGTATGCGGCTTGGTGGGAGACCACATCGACCCCTTCGAGGGCGCGATTCCAAACCGACAAATCCGTGACGTCACCCTGGATAAATTCAGCATCGCCCGCCAAGTACTTGGGCAAACCCTCGGGATGAACGCGGGGTTGGAGTGAATCCAATACGCGAACTTCCCAGCCTTCCGAAAGGTACTTATCGGCAAGATGGGAGCCGATAAAACCAGCTCCGCCTGTGATCAAGATTCTCAAATCGATTTCCCTTCTGCATTCCCTGGCGGCTGCGGGCTTGCCAGCCGGCGGCCCGCCGTGGAAACCCGGGCCGGCCAGTGGGTCTGCGCCCGGTGATAATTTTCCAAAGTTCCAATATCGAGCACAAAATCCTCCAACACAATTCCACGCATTCGGCCCACCAGCTTCGGCAGCACTTGGCCGCCTATATCAGCAGGCACATGCTGCGGCAACGCTTCCAGCAGCGCCGGGCCGGCAATCATCAGACCTGAAAACGCCAGATCCCCATGCGGATACTGGGGCTTTTCTACGAAGCCAATGACCACTCCGTCGGCATTCAAATCGGCGATTCCACAACGTGCGGGATCGGGAACATGGTACAGCCCGAGAGTGGCGGCAGGGGAGAAGGGGCGATGGAAGTTGCGCAATGCCCCGATATTGGTATTGGTGAGCACGTCAGCATAAAAAATCCCGAAATATTCCTCTGCTTCGACCCAGTGGCGGTTGGCGGCCAGAGTCCCCGCGCTCCCCAACAGGACGGCCTCTTCCGCCAGGCGAAGGGTCAGCCCCCAATCGCGGGAGCGGAGGAATTCCCGGACCTGCGGCGCGCCGGTATGGAGATTGATGCAGACTTCCGTTACCCCGTGCTGGCGCAAATGGTTTAGCCACAGTCCCAGGAGCGGCTCGCCCTTCACTGGGACGAGACATTTAGGCAGGGTATCGGTTAATGGACGGAGTCGGGTTCCCAATCCGGCGGCCAGGAGAAATGCCTTCATACGGCGTTGCTGCGCGGAAGCGCAAGCATCATCAAACTGATGCCTCGCTTCGGTCCGCCCCCCGCATCGTGACGAATTTCCACTGCAATCCGCAACTCGGGTCGCTGTCGATAAACGGGTCATTGATCACCACATGGGATCCCAGGCGGTCAAAGGCGAAATGCATCTCCAACAGACCGAGCGAAAGCAGAGCTTGGCGCACCGCCCCTTGATGTTCCGGAGGGCAGAACAGCATCATGAATCCTCCCCCTCCCGCTCCCGCAATTTTTCCGCCCAAGGCCCCAGCGCGCCGGGCGGCCTCATAGGCTTCGTCGATTTTCGGATTGCTGATGGCGCTGGACACCTGGCGCTTCAGTTCCCATCCGGCGTGCAACAAATCTCCGATCACTTCGATGTCCCCTGCCAGCAGGGCCGCTCGCATCCGCTCGGCGATCGCGCGAATTGCGTGCAACGATGCAATCCCTACCCCGGCGCGGTCCCGCGTCGAACGTTCCTGCCCTTTGAGAATCTGCCACGAATTATGTGCGATCCCCGTGTCGAACAGCATCAGGCATTGTTGCAGGTAAGCTTCCGCCGCAGGCTCCAGGGCCAGCGGCTCGACATGGCTGGAGCCATCCTTATGAAATTGGATGAAATTCAGACCGCCGAAGGCCGCGGCATACTCGTCTTGCTTGCCGACCGGGCGTCCCAGCACGCTGCGCGCAATATGAAACGCCTGCTCGGCCAGTTGATAGCGGGAAAGCGGGCGATTGAGATACGCATGCAGCAACCGCAGCACGTTGACGCAAGCCGCTCCCGACGAACCCAGTCCCGTGCCCGGCGGTATTTCAGAGGCAAGGAAGATGTTGGCGGTTAACGGCTGATTAACATATTTGAGAGCGGCCAGTGGAATCTGTAATTCCTGGCCCTGTAATTCCAGGGTCTCGACATCCCGCCATGTCTGATTGATTTTCAGGTCGGCCGATATGATCTGAATGCGCCCGTCGTCGCGGCGGGTCAGGACAGTATAGAAGTATTTATTGATGGTGGTGCTGAGCACCGCCCCGCCAAAGTTTTCATAGTACGCGGGAAGGTCCGTGCCCCCGCCGCCGAAACTTATGCGTACGGGCGTCCTTACGATTAACATTGGTTTCGCCGGACCCGACGGCGGCGGACAGCCGCGCGACGCGGCGCTTTACCGCCCCATTGCGCGGTTGGTACCGACTCGATTATGGCAGGCAGCATGACCGGGAGAAGGGCTGGCATCAGCTGTGCCCCGCCGTGGCAGCACGGGCAGTCAACCGGGTGCTTTGTATGCGCCGGCGCAGCGTCGTGAAAAGCGCATGCGACGCGGACACATGCAAATCTTCAATGATCTGCATGTTATCGCTTGGCACCACCCAACTGATGTCGCATAAGGCCACCATTTTTCCGCCTTGAAAACCGCTCAATCCCAAGGTCAGGCAGCGGTTTTGCCGGGCCCAATCCAGAGCGGCCACGACATTGGGAGAATTGCCGCTGCCGCTGATGGCAAAAACCACATCGCCCGGTTTGGCCATGCCCGCCAGCTGTTCCGAGAATACTGCCGCATAACTCGTGTCATTAGCCCAAGCGCTGATCAGTGGAACATTGTCAGTGAGCGACAGGACACGAAGTCGCGGCAATCCTTCGGTCGCTGTACCCTTGCCAAGATCGCACGCCATGTGGGAAGCGAGTGCCGCGCTCCCACCATTGCCGAAGATGAACAGGCAACGGTCTTCGTGCCAGGCCTGAAACAGCCGCTCCGCAATGGCGTCGAGCGCGTCCAGACGGGACTCATCCATTACCCGGTGGAGCTCTTGGAAATATTCCCTGTTCGTAGATATTGAGTTCATTGCGATTTCGGTTGTGTTTTGAAGAGATGGGCGGGCTGCCGGCAATTTCGGTGCGGCGGTGGCCTCGCTGTGCCGGTGGCGGTTGCGGTTCCCTCCGCAGTTGTCCTTACGTGAGGGTGCGTTCCTGGAAGAGTCGCCGCGTGCCGGTCGGTGCCCGCTGCGCTGCCCGCAGTTGCATCGTGGGTGTGCGCACAACCGGGAACATCAGGCGGAACCAAAGCAGTTGAACAATAACAGGCAAGTAAAGAAAATGATCGTAGAACATCGAAAGCGCCGCACACTGCGCCAGCACGCAGTAGGAAAGCGTCTGCACGGCGCCGCGGCCGCGCCAAAACCACCCGCACCATAACCCTGTGGCCGCTGCAAACAGCACGATTCCCGTCTGCCCCATATCGAGATAAGAGCTCGCGAAAGCGGTGCTCGTATTGAAGGCATTGGTTACCAGGATTCCCCTCGTGACGAGAACTAGATTCTTGTACACTGCGGCACGAATTACCGAGGGCAGAATCAGCGCAAACGTGTTTGGGAAAAACCAACTTCCCAGGGGATGAAAAGCATAAACATTGAGCAACAGATTATTGAGCGACGCTGTCAGATATATGTAGCCCCACAAGAATCCGGAGGGGAGCCACCCCGGATAGCTCGCCGAAGGGCTGGCCAAGGCGATGAAGGCTTGGTGGCCGGTGCGAAAATCGCCGATGGCGCCAAACAGCCATATGCCGCCCAGGGTCGCGGCGAACAGCGTCACCCAGTGACGCAACTTGGGACGCGCCGCCGCCAAGACCAGTACCGCCGATTCAATGGCAATGACCACAATCAAGTCACGATTGATGATTACCGCAGACCAAAACAGTGCAAAGGCGTGGAGGGTCAGATACCGATACTTACCGGACGCGAGATATAGAAGCAGGCCGGCAAGCGCCAGGGCTGCGAGAAGGGAATCGTCGAAACCGTGCAAGGTCGCCAGTCCAAAGTCGGTGTAATTTTTTGGGCTATGCTGGAGAAGCCAGAGGAGAGGGACACCTTGCGAGTAAATTATTTCGAATATGGTGACCGCGCTCCAGAAGCCAAAAAGAGCGAGAATCCGATTCCACGCGCGCTGACTGTCCACAGGGTGAGAGGCCCGATATGGCAACTTGACGAAGGCGAGCGATGCCAGGCCGAAGGGGATCGCAACGATCGCATAAATATGCCAAACTGGCCCCATACCGAACAACAGAATCGCGGAAAGGTGGAGGCCGTAAAGTAAGGATACGCCAAACCAGATTCCTACGAAGAGCAAGCTCGGCTGGATGCGCCACGGAAGCTGATAGCTCCCGTCCAAGATGTGCTGCCAGCCGGACGCGCGCTGCCTCGCCGGAGCGGACGTCCGACGATCTTCCGAGAGCGTGTTCACTCGTTTTCTGATTCTGCGTTGCGCATTGGATTCGGCGACGCCGCCGCGCTCGTGCCGGTGCAGGACCGGCGCCTCAGGACGGCGTTGCGCAGCCGGATCCGCATGTTAGGGGAAATGGTAAGCCGTGCCCAGCGTAATTAACTGGCCCACATCGGTGAGGCCAGCCAACATGAGCGCTCGTTTGGCATCTTTGGATACATAGAATATGTCACCGGCTTGGAGCGGAATATCGGGTGCTTTGTGATGGATGATACGATCGATGGCGACGGGGATCTCGCTGCGGGCACCATCGACGCCGGTCCGAATAATCTCCGCTTTGCCTTGGTTAGGGCTGGCATCCAACCCCTTGCCCAGCGCGATGGCGCGCAAGACCGTGACCGGCTCGCCCATACCCACCGGAAATGCGCCCGGCTGCTTGAAATCTCCGACCACATAAACCATCTGCGCTGGCAGGACAGTCACCATTTCATTGCCGGAAAGAATCGGGTCGTCGTTGGGATCGTTGAGCCGCATCAACCGAGCCAGATCGTAGCTGTGGGTTTCGGGCAGATCGGTTCCGTTCCCCTGATGCGACACCAGCACATTGGTTCCGGCGCCGGTCGTGAGGCCACCGGCGCTGGAGAGAACCTCCATGAGTCGCATGGGGCGCGCAGCTTGCAATACCAGCGGTCGCTGCACCGCGCCGCCCACGACGATGGGTTTGCTCTCGACCTGCACTACGGTGACCTGCACAACCGGCGCGCGCACTAGTCCCTCGGCTAGCAAATCGGAGGCAATTTCCTGCTGCAGCTGCAGCGCGGTCCTGCCGGCGGCCTGAAACTTGCCACTGGCAAAGGGAATGCGCACGCTGCCATTGACGTCGACACGCACCTGGCGCGTCATCTCCGGCACCTGATACACAAACACAGAGACGAGGTCATTGGCGCCGATCAGATAATTCGCCGGTGCGGCGGGCGAAACCAGGTCAGGCTGTACATTTTCCGGAATGACCAGCGTCGGCACAGGCAGCGGCGTCGCCGTTCGCGCAGCGTTCGCGTCGGCCTGGCCGGAAGACTGTTGCTGCGCCGGCGAGCCGACCGACATCAATATCATCAAGAGCAACGTCCAGCCAGCGGGCCGAATCAACACGGTGAAATTATTCATCCAGCTCCCCCGCCTCCGGATCGTTGCCCTCTGCCGTATGATGATAGCTATAGTAATGGCTGTAGTAACTGTAATAGGCGCCCCGCTTCTGCGACACGTTATTGAGCACAATGCCGAGCATTTCTGTGCGTGCAGAACGCAATTGGCGCAGGGCCGCCGCGACCGTCTGGCGCTCGGTTTGGTCGGCATGCACGACCAGGATGCAGCCATTCGCCAAATTGGCGGGTGCGAGCGCGTCGGCAAAACCCAGCGCCGGCGGGCAATCAATAATGATATGGTCGAACCGGAGACGGAGTTGCTCCAGGAGATCCCCCAACCCCAACTGCAGCAGTTGGGCAGGGCTTGTCGGCATTGAGCCCGCTGTCATTATTGTTAAGTTCGGTACCCCCGGGGCTTGGTTGAGCACTTGCTCCAGCATACATTGCCCGCGCAGCAAGGAGGACAATCCTCGCCGATTCTGCAACTGAAATTGGCGATGCACGCCCGGCTTTCGCATATCGGTGTCGATGAGCAAGGTGGGTCCGCCGAGGCCGGAAAAGGCGGCGGCCAGATTGGCCGACAGCGTGGTCTTGCCTTCCGCCGGCACCGAACTGGTTACGGCTATCACTTGCAAATCTCGGTCCTGCATCAGCTTGATAGCGCTGTGTAGCCCTAAAACGGCCTCCCGGAACGGCGACGATTCATATTCATCCGCTGGAGCGACGCCGCCTGCCGCAGCGTCCAGAAGTTTTGGCCCATATCCCATCGGAACCAGCAGCCGGACCTCACGCCCGCTGACCTGGGGCAGGGCTGTCAGCACCGCCAGATTGAAAAGCTGCTCCACCTGCTCGGGGGTGGACAGACTACGGTCGAGTATGCCCCAAACAATGGCACAACCCACCCCTAGACATAGCGCAAAAATGAAACTGAGCGCCGCGGCCAGTAAGGGCCGGGGATAGACGGCCTTGGTCACCGGCTGCGCCGCATTCACGAGACGTAAACTCTCGGAATGCAGACTGGCGGCCACGGAGGCGTCCTGCACACTTTGCTGTAATTGATAGTACAGTTTCGAGTAGGCGTCGGACGATGCCTTAAGAGCATAGTATCGAATGGCCTTGAGATTAAAGGCATCCATCGATTGCTTCTGCACGCCGAGTGCGCCGGTGAGCAATTTTTCTTTTGCTAGCGCCGCATTGTACTCGGAGGCGACTTGCCCGGCGGTGTGCTTCTCCTCTTCCCGCAGCACAGTTTCGTCATTGCTTACCAGTGACTCCTGCTGCCGGTAAACCGGATAATTCGGTCCGTACATCTGCGCCATTTGCGCCAGCTTGAATCGGTCCAGCTGTAAACGCTGATACAGCGGCTGCAAGCTCTGGCCACGATCGGATGCGATCAGGGCGTCCACATCCCCGCTCTTGACAATTTCGTATTCGGCCTCCAATGTAATGCGCTGCGTTTGCGCTTGGCCCAGATCCTGGTTCACCTGGGATAGGCGTGATTGCATGATATTGGTGCTGGAATCGGGACTGAGGACGTCCTTGCTGCTCTCATACTGCACCAGTGCTTGTTGCGCCTGTTCCATCTTGGCGCGCAAATCGATAAGCTGCGCCTGCATCGACTCCGAGGATTCATTGAGAGCCGTCGTTCGCGTTTCATAGTCGTGCTGTATCAGCGACCGCAATAGATCATTGGCAACTTGTGCGGATAGCTGCGGGTCGTGGGAACGGAAGCTGACAGAAAGGAGATAGCTGTTGAGCGGTTGGTCGACCGAGATGGCTTTTGCCACTCGGACCAGAACCTCGTTAGCGCCGCTCTGCGTCAGCGGGACGCCCGGCACCGCCCCTTTCGGTGCGAATTCAGGATTTCTATCCAAATGCAGTTTGTCGATGGTCTGCTGCACCACTGCCGGGCTGGTCACGAGGCTGGCCTCTGTGGTCATCAGATCGAGCGTGTTCATGCTGAAACTACTGTTGCTGTTGTTTTGTTCGCCGACCGTACGATCACTCGCCGGATCAATGCGCAGGATCGCAGTGGCCGCATATTGCTTGGGTAGACTCAGCGATACAAGCGTGACGATCACCGTCACGAATAAAACAAACGTCGCAATGCGCGCGGCGTAGCGGCGCACAATCGCCCAATAGAATGCCAGCGGCGCCTCGGCCGAACCCGTGGTTGCCCTTATACCGGGAGGCCCCGTCTCCACAAGTACCGTGGAGGCGACATCCATATCCTCTAAGGTTGGTTTCGCCATAACAAGAAATTCAATACCACGGCATCACGCGTCGAAATGTGCACCTGCCGCTGATGAACGACGTCCTGCGATCCCGGCCTGATCTGGGCCGGCATTTTGAGCTCCCCGTCGCATCAGGCATGGCCAATACCACCCGATGCCGCTCCCATGAAAACCGGCCCAAAGGCTCCGGCGGCGCTGAATTTCCTTGCGCCTAACATGGGAAGCGGGCCCTTAACTAAGGCGGGAGTGCTGTCCCGCAAATCGCGGGTTCGGCGGATCACCGACGGGTCGGGCAAGGACACCCGGATGGCGCCGCCAATGGCGGCGATTGTCAAAATGATCGCGCCTCGATCCTTGCGATGAAGAAAGCCACGATAGCCGCGCAGTGGCCCCGCCACAATTTCCACTTCATCGCCAATACTGACCATCGGCATCGGATCACAGGCAATTCCGCTGGCCAAGATGCTACGAACCGCTTCGAGTTCGCACTCGTCCACCACGACCGGGCCGGAGCAGTTATGCACGAACCATAGAAAGCCGGGAGCTTGCATCGCCCGCTGGCGCTGCGCCAATTCCAAGCGGAGGAATACGTACGAAGGGAACAGGGGCAAATCGACGAGCTTTTTGCGATCACTCCAGCGGCGCCAACTGCGATGGGTCGGCACGAAGGTTTCAAAATTCCGCTGATCCAAAAACTGCTGGGCTTTGGCTTCAAAATGGGGGCGGGTATAGGCCGCCAACCACTGCGTGCCACTCCCGCCAGTAGCGACACCTCCGTCCTGTGAATCCCATTTCGATCCGTTCAATACGAGCCTCCAGTTGCGGCGGGGCCCGGTTTGGGACCCTCGGCCAATGCTTCAAAGAGCATACCTGAAGAGAACTGCCAATTACAAGCGTCCTCTTGCATCTAAGGCTCTTTTATCCGGGGCACTTTTTCGCGCCAGGAATGAATTGGCCGGACCCTTAAGCCTCTCCTCAAGGTGATCTAGCGTAGCCTTACGGCTTCGAAAATGCGCGCTTATTTATTTGTGGTTGGGTTGCTGACTCTGAGTTCAATGGCTCAGATTGCCCCGGCGACGGCATCTTTGACGCCCCTCAGCCTCACCGAGACCCTAGCCCTAGCGGGGGCCAACAGCTCCGATTTCCAGGCGGCGCTGGTGGCCGAAGGCATCGCCCAGGGCGACAAGACCATCGCGCGGGCGGCGCTGCTGGCCTCGGTTAACTATCTGAATACCTACGCCTATACCCAGGGCGGACGGGCCATCGGCAGCAACGGCGTGCGCGGGTACCTGAGCCAGGGAGCGTCCACGAAGCGATCGGGCTCGGGGAAACGGCGGCGCTCAAGCGCGCCGAGCCTCCCTCGCCAGCGAACACAAAGTCGCCACCGCCCAGCAGGCGCTGACGGACGCCAACCGGTACCTCACGATTTCGCAGTAGCGGGAGCACCTTGGCGAAGCCGCCAACGCCGATGTCGTCAGCAGCCCGGGGGCCTGCACGGCGCGGCCGCGCTCGGACTCGTCCACACGCATGAAAACGTAAGAGGGGAACAGGGGCAGGTCCACCAGCTACTTGCGGCCGCTCCAGCGCCGCCAACATTTGTGGCTGGGGAGGAAGGCTTCAATGGCGCGCTGATTGCAATAATTGGCCACGTTGGCCTCGTATTTTGGACGTGTGTAGGCCGCCAGCCAGCGAAGATCGTTCTGGCGCTCCGCCTCTACACCTCCGGCCTGTGAATCACACGGTGACTCTATCGAAACAACAGCCTTCCCTTCATTCGGCCCAAACCGTATAACTCGAACCTGTGCGTTGCAGCGTATCCGAACCAGTGCTGAAACGCAAGAATGGAGGCCTCACCACGAGCGGCGTGTTTGCGGCCACTCAGCGCAATACCTTACGCGGCAAAATGCACTCTCCCGGGCTCGCAGTAGAGTGCGCAAAATCGGCGCACTATCGACGCACTTGGGGTCTTAAGCCTCGGTTCAGGCGGAATTGGGGTAGGCTATATGCCTCTGACATGCGACGCTTCGTACTTATCGTGGCACTGGGGTTGGGTTTAGCCGCGCAGGGGGTGGCGCCATCCACTTCTCCCACGCAGCTCACGCTGCAGCAGGCGCTGGCGATGGCGCGGGCCAACAGCCCCGATTTCCAGGCGGCGCTGGTGGCGGAAGGCATCGCGCAGGGCGACAAGACCATCGCACGGGCGGCGCTGCTGCCCTCGGTTAACTATCTAAATACCTTCACCTACACGCAGGCCGGGCGGGCCATCGCCAACAACGGCGTCCACGAGTACCTGAGCCAGGGAAACGTCCACGAAGCGATCGGTTGGGGGGAAACGGCGGCGCTCAAGCGCGCCGACGCGGCGCTCGCCCTGGCGCGGGCGCAAACCGAAATCGCGGCGCGCGGGCTCGCCGCGACGGTCACCAACGACTTCTACACCTTCGTCGCCAGCGAACACAAAATCGCGACCGCGCAGCAGGCGCTGACCGCCGCCAACCAATATCTGAATATCTCCCAGGAACGCGAGCACGCCGGCGAAGTTGCCCACGCCGACGTGGTCAAGGCGCAAATCGAAACCCAGCAGAAGCAGCGCGATCTGGAGGAGGCGGGGCTCGCCCACGAGCAGGCGCGGCTGGCGCTGGCGGTGCTGCTCTACCGGGATTTCAACCTCAACTTCACCGCGGTGGACGATCTCGAGCCAGCGCCGCCGCTGCCGGACGCGGCGCGCATACAGACCCTGGCCGGGGCCCGGAATCCGTCCCTCGCCGCCGCCCAGGCCCAGCTCGCGCAAGCGCGGCAGGATATCGGAATTGCGCACGCCAACTTTCTGCCCACGCTAACGCTCGATTACTATTACGGTATTGACGCCAACCAGATTGCCCTGCGCAATCAGTTTGGACAGCCGAACCTGGGTTCGATCGGCGTGGGCACGTTGAATATTCCGATCTTCGACTGGGGCGCCAACCGGGCCAAGCTGCACCAATCGAACCTGCGCGCGCAGCAGGCGCAACGCGCGCTCAGCCAGGCGCAGCGGCAGTTGCTCGCCAATCTACAAGGCTTTTACGCCGAGGCGGCCACGGCACGCTCGGAGTTGGCGACGCTGGCCAGTTCGCGCGACCTGGCGCAGGAGGCGCTGCGGCTGTCGGCGCTGCGGTACCAGGACGGCGAGGCGACGATTCTCGAGTTGGTGGACGCGCAGAACACGCTGACCCTGGCGCGCAACGCGTATGACGACGGCCTGGTGCGCTATCGGGTGGCACTGGCGAATTTGCAAACCCTGACGGGAGTGTTTTAATGCGGAGAGTTTCCGGTTTCAATTTCTTGATCGCGAGCGCCGGGCTGGCGGCGTTGCTGCCGCTGGCCGGCTGCCATGGCTCGGGCGACGCGGCGACGACGCCGCCGGTGGTGGCGGTGCAGGTGGCGACCGTGTCGCAGGGACAGCTGCAGCACTGGGTGCGGACGCAGGCGGTACTTTTCCCCTTGCAACAGGCGATCATCACGCCCAAGATCAGCGCGCCGGTGAGCCGGTTTTTCGTCAACCGGGGGGACCACGTCCACGCCGGCGAGCCGCTGGCCACGCTGGAGAACCGCGACCTCAAGGCGGCGGCGCAGGAAGCCCGGGGTCAGTTGGACGCGGCACAAGCGACGTTTCAAACCACCACCAAGACGGCGATACCGGGAGACTTGCTCAAGGCCCAGCTCGACGCCGCCTCGGCCAAGCAGGCCGAGGCCAACGCGCAAAAAATCTACCAAAGCCGGCAGCAGCTACTGCAGCAGGGAGCGATTGCCCAGCGCGACGTCAGCCAGGCGCTGGTCGACTATACCAACGCAAAGAACGCCGCCACCATGGCGCAGCAACATCTGACCGCGGTGGAAGCGGTAGACCACACGCAAGCGTTGAAGGCGGCGCAAGGAACCCTGGCCAGCGCGGAGGGCCACGCCGCGGCGGCCGACGCCAACGTTGCGTATTCCCAGATCACCAGCCCGATTGATGGGGTGGTCACCGACCGGCCTGTGTATCAGGGCGAGCTGGCAACGACCTCGGCGCCGCTGATGACGATCATGGATCTCGACCACATTGTGGCGCGCGCGCACCTGCCCATCGATCAGGCGGCGCTGCTCAAGGTGGGGGACAAGGCTACGCTGGCCGACGCCAGTACCGGCGCGGGGGGCGGCGATCCGCTGCCGGGGCGGGTGACGGTGGTCAGCCCGGCGACCGACCCGGGGAGCACGACGATCGAGGTTTGGGTGCAGGCCAACAATCCCGGCGACCGGCTGCGGCCGGGTACTTCGGTGAATGTGGCCATTTTGGCGGAAACGCTGACGGACGCGGTGACGGTACCCGCCGGCGCGCTGCTCACCGACCCGAGCGGGGGGACCTCGGTGATGGTGGTGGGCGCCGACAGCAAGGCGCACCAGACACAGGTCGAGGTCGGCATCAAGGAGCCGGACACGGTGCAGATCACCAAGGGCGTGAAAGTGGGCGACAAAGAGGTCAGCGTCGGGGCGTTTGGCTTGCCCGATAACACGCTGGTGAAGGTGGTGGCGGCGCCGCCGGCGGGCGCCGGCGATGGTGACAAGCAGCCGTGAAACAGATTGATCCTGAATTGAGCGCTGTCAATGCGAAAGAGTCGAGCTGGCTTTCGACGTTCTCGCGTCCGCTGGTGTTTCTGATCATCACGGTCGCCCTGGTAGGCGGGTACGAGGCGCTGCGGCTGCCGATTTCGGTGTTTCCGCAAACCGATTTCCCGCGCATCGTGGTCGGGGTGGATAACGGGGTGATGCCGATTGACCAGATGATGGTGACGATTACGCGTCCGCTGGAGGAGGCGGTGAACAGCGTGCCCGGGCTGCAATCGGTGCAATCCATCACCAGCCGGGGCTCGGCGGAGATTGATTTGTTCTTCAACTGGAACGTGGACATGGTGACCACGCTGCAGTTGGTGGACGCGGCCATGGCGCGGGCGCAGGGGTCGCTGCCGCCCACCGCAACCATTGACGCGCACCGGTTGACGTTTGCCAGTTTCCCGATTCTCGGCTACAGCCTGACGTCGGACACGGTGCCGCAGACGCAGCTTTGGGAGATGGCCACCTATGACATGAAGCCACGGCTCAACCGCCTCGACGGCGTCGCCACGGTGCTGGTACAAGGTGGGCAGGAGCCGGAATTTCTCGTTTCGCCCGACCCCGCCAAACTGGTGGCCGCCGGGGTCACGGTGCAGCAGATGCTGGACGCGGTGCAGGCCACCAACCTGGTGGACTCGCCGGGGCTGATCGAACGCAACCATCAATTGTTTCTGGGCCTGATCAATGGACAGGTCACCGACCCCAGCCAGATCGGGCAAATCGTGGTCAAGACCACGCAAACCGGGGTGCCGGTGCGGATCGGCGACCTGGGCGCGGTGAGCCGGTCGGTGAAGCCGGTGTACACGCTGGTCAATGCCAACGGCAAGCCGGCGATTCTGCTTTCGATCAACCGGCAGCCACTCAGCAACACCATGGCGGTGGCCACGGAAGTACACGCCGAGATCGCCAGCCTGCAAAAGTCGCTGCCGGCGGGCGTGCGCTTGCAGCCGTACTACGACCAGTCCATCATCGTGGGCGAGTCGATCACGAGCGTCCGCGACGCCATCATCATCGGCTTGATCCTAGCCTCGATCGTGATGGTGCTGTTTCTGCGCGACTGGGGATCGTCGCTGGTGGCGGGGCTGGTGATTCCGGCGACCATCCTGATTACGTTTGTGGTGATGGCGTTGCTGGGCGAGAGCTTCGATCTGATGACGCTGGGGGGACTGGCGGCCGCGGTGGGGCTGGTGATTGACGACGCTATCGTAGTGGTCGAAAACATCGTGCTGCACCGGGACGCGGGCGAGGGGCGGATCGAGGCGATCCAATCGGCGCTGCGGGAAATCAGCAAGCCACTGGTGGGCTCGACCATCACGCCGATCGTGGTGTTTCTTCCGCTGATTTCGATCACCGGGGTGACCGGGGTGTTCTTCCGCGCGCTGGCGGTGACGGTGGGCGTGGCGCTGCTGACGTCGCTGGCGCTGGCGTTGACCTGGACGCCGGTGCTGAGCCAGTTCTTTTTGCGGAACCGCTCGAACAAACACCTGCCCGAGGGATTCGCGACGCTGAACCCGGCGGAAAAGATTTTGGCGGCCGAACACGCCTCGCTGGGCAGGATCTTCGTCCGCGTGGTGGATTTTTATGAGCGCTGGCTGCGGCGGGTGGTGGCGCGGCCGCTCTGGCTGGTGGCGTTCAGCATCGTGCTGATCGCGGCGTCGTGGTTCAGCTATAAGGCGCTGGGGTCGGACCTGCTGCCGGCGATGGACGAAGGCGGGTTCGTGCTCGACTACATCATGCCACCGGGCAGCTCGCTCCAGGAAACCAACCGCGTGCTGACCGGAGTGGAGAACCTGTTGCACAACGTTCCGGAGGTGGCCAGCACGTCGCGCCGGACCGGGCTGCAACTGGGGCTGGCGGCGGTGACCGAGGCCAACACGGGCGACGTATCGGTGCTGTTGAAGCAGAACCGCAGCCGCGGCATTGATGAAGTCATCGCCGACGTGCGGGCGCAGGTTTCGAAGCAGTATCCGCAACTGGACATTGATTTCACCCAGGTGCTGCAGGACATGATCGGCGATCTGACGAGCGCGCCGCAGCCGGTGGTGATCAAGCTTTTCAACGAGGACGGCAAGCTGCTCAATCAGTGGGCGCCCAAGGTCGCGGACGCCATCGGCAAGGTGCCGGGGGTGGTGGACGTGCTCAACGGCGTGGACGACGTGGCCAGCGGTCCGGCGGTTGAGTTCCGGGTGGACCCGACGGTGGCGGCGCACGCGGGGTTCACGGCGCAGGAAGTCGCCACCGACGCCAGCGCCCTGCTCGAAGGCCAGCCGGCGACGGTGCCGGTGGTGGCCAACGACCGCGCCTACACGCTGCGGGTGCGCTTTCCCGCATCGTCGCGGGCCACGCTCGACGACATGCGCAATACGGTGCTGGTCAGCGCCTCGGGCCACACCGCCACACTGGGAGCGCTGGCTACGCTGACCGAGCTCGATAGCCAGTCGGAAATCCTGCGCGACAACCTGCAGCGCCGGGTGGCGGTCTCAGCCCGCCTCGAGGGCGTGGACCTGGGCACCGGCGTGGCCGCGGTGCAGAAGGTGGTGGCCGACCTGCACCTGCCGCCGGGGATTCGGGTGATCTACGGCGGCACGTACGCGGAGCAGCAGAAGTCGTTTCACGACCTGGTAGTGGTGCTGATTCTGGCGATCGTGCTGGTCTTCATCGTGCTGTTGTTCGAGTTCCGCGATTTTGCGGCGCCGATCGGGATTCTGGCCTCGGCGCTGCTGTCAACCTCGGGGGTTTTCTTTGCCCTATTAGTGACGGGGACGACGTTCAACGTCGCCTCATTCATGGGACTGATCATGGTGGTCGGCATTGTCGCCAAGAACGGAATTTTGTTGCTCGACGCCGACCAGAACTTTCGCGGCATGGGGCTGGCGCCGATTGAATCCATGGTGCAGGCGGGCCGGCGCCGACTGCGGCCCATCGTCATGACCGCACTCGCCGCCATCGCCGGCATGCTGCCGCTCGCCTTCGCACTGGGCGCGGGTTCGCAGATGCTGCAGCCGCTGGCCATCGCTGTCATCGGCGGCATTCTGATCTCAATGGTCCTGTCGCTGCTGATTACGCCGGCGGTCTACTATTTTCTCAGCGCCAAGTGAGCGCCTAGCGCAACGCGGCCGCTTCCGCCCGCGCGGCCAACACCGCCGGCAGTGGGTCGGCGTTTTTCCAGGACGCCAGCAACGTCGCGTAGGTGGCGCGCGCGGCGGCGCGGTCGCCCGCCATCACTTGCGCCCGCGCCAGCCCCAAGAGCGCTGCGTCAGTGATTGCGACATGCAGCGGAAAATCGGTGATTTTCTTGAACTCGGCCGCGGCGGCGGCAGGCTGCTTCAATTCCATATAGGCGAGACCGCGCATGTACGCCGGAACCTCTTGGGCGTTGCTGCCGAATTCGTAGGGCAGCGCCGGTTCCAGCGCGGTGATGGCGGCTTGCGGCTGGTGCCGATCAAGATCGATCGTCGCGTGTGCGACCGGCAGGTCGACCTCATTGGCCAACGTGTTTTGCGGAAAGCGCTGAGCCAACACGGCGGCCAGCGCTTCGGCCCGCCCGGTGTCGCCCGCCAACGCCAAGGCATCAACTCCGGCCGCCAGCGACACCTCGTCGGCCCTTTCGGCCGGGAGCAGGCGGATGGTGGCGTCGACATCGCGGCTGGCGCCAGCCGCGTCGCCGAGCACCGCCTCCATCGCCGCCAGCCCTGTGGTCGCGCCCGCCAGTTGACGGAAGCGCCGCAACTGCCCCAGCCGGACGGCGGTGCCGGCTTGCGCTTGATGGAGGTCTTCCGCGGCGCCGGGCCGCGACGCCAGCCAACTCACTGCGCGCGCCATTCCGGCGGCATCGTCATACCAATCAGCCAACGTGTAGGCGGATCCATGTACATACACACTTTCCGGATGTTGCGCCAACTGCTTATCCATTTCGGCGGTGGCGGCAGTGGCCTGTCCGACAGCGGCTTCAGCATACACGAGGTCGATCGCGTTGATGATGTTGTCGGGCTGGCTGCGGTACGCGATCTGATTGTCGGCGAGGGCCGCGGCAAACTGCCCCAGAGCGACCTCGCCCACCGAAGCATTGATGTGCGGCAGCGGATCGTTGGGATAGGTCTGCTCCCAGGTTTGAAAGTCACGCTCGGACTGGAGAATGTCCCCGGTCACATTCTGTTCGTAAATGGTCGTAATATAGAACCGTTCCAAAGCGCTCACCCGGTCGCGGCGCTGATACGCCTGCGTATAATCGGCATCCGCGTCGGCGACTGAGGCGGTGGCGGCCGGGCCGTTGGCCACGTTCCACTTGGCCGTGCCCCGCCGCGCGTAGGCCATGGCGAAGTTTGGGTCCAGGGTCAGCGCTTGCCCCAACAATCCGATTGCGGCTGGCATGTTGCCCAGCGTCAGCTCGTGGACGCCTTTGGTATAGGCCTGCAATGCAGCCAGCGAAGGGGTGGACACCTGTTCGATGGGCGTATTAAAACGAGCCAACGACGCCAGCGACTCGCCCAGCTTGGAGCGCATCGCCGCCGCCAGCCGTCCCAGCGCGGGCAGGACTTGGTCGGTCGAGGCGGCGGTCTCCTGCACGCTGGCAATGTTGTCGCCCGAGGCGCAATTGACCGCGCGCAGAATCAAGCTGAACTCGCTGCCCACCTGGGCGATGGCGCCTTCGAGCGTGGCCGCGCTCGCCGTGCGCTGGCAGATCTGTTCAGCCGCGGCGGCGGGAACGGCGGCGCCACGTGCCATTCCCATAAGCTGCTCGGTCGCAGCCATGCGTTGATCGCTGAGGAGATTCAGGTACGGCGATTGCTCTAATTGCACCGCCAAGCCCTGGCGCAGCGTCCCGTCGAACATGGTATTGCCAGTGGAGTTGGCGAAATCGGCGACGACGATGGTGTCCTTGGCGGTCATACGCGGCGTCGCGGTGGCGCGCCAGAGGAAGTAGCCGCCGCCCGCGGCGACGATAATCGCGGCCGCGGCGTAGCCAGCCCAGCGGCGACGGCGCGGCGCAACCGCCGTCGGCACGGCGACCGCGTGGGCGGCGCTAGAAATGTGTCCTGATTCGCTGTCGCGCTTGAGCCGGCGCAACGCGCCCCGCATCTCGGCCGCCGATTGAAAGCGCAGGCTTGGGTCTTTTTCAATTGCGGTCAGAATTATGCCGTCCAGCCCAGGCAGCGAATGCGGGTTGACTTGCGCCACCGCCAGCGGCAGGCGGTTGAGAATGCCGTCGAAGACGGCGGCCGAGGTGTCGCCGGGAAAGGCGGTCTTGCCCGTGGCCATTTCGTAGAGCACCACCCCCAGCGAAAAAATATCGCTGCGCGGGTCGAGTTTCTTTCCCAGCGCCTGCTCCGGCGACATATAGGCGATCGTGCCCATGGCGTGGCCGGGGGCGGTGAGGGCGTCCACTGCCTGCGTCGGCGCCACCGTCGCCGCATCGGTGTCTACCGCATCGGCCCCGGTTATTTTGGCCAAGCCGAAATCAAGAATTTTGGCCTGTCCGCGGTTGGTCAAAAACAGGTTCGCCGGTTTGAGGTCGCGGTGCACGATGCCTTTGGAGTGCGCCGCGTCCAATGCGTCGGTGATCTGAATCGCCGCATCGAGCAGCTCGCCGGCGGGCAGCGGACCACGGCGCAGGCGCTGCTGCAACGTCTCGCCTTCGAGCAGCTCCATCACCAAAAACGGCCGGCCATCGGAGGCTTCGCCAATATCGTGAATGATGCAAATGCCGGGATGATTGAGCGCGCTCGCCGCCCGCGCTTCGCGACGGAAGCGGTCGAGCACCGGCACGTCGCGTCCCATTTGAGGCGGCAGAAACTTGATCGCCACCGGGCGCCCCAACCGCGTGTCTTCGGCGCGATAGACCACGCCCATGCCACCCGAGCCGAGCACGGCCGTAATGCGATAATGGGAAATGGTTTCGCCGACCATGCAAGCCAGATTATATCGTTGATTTAGCGATTCGCCTTGGCTTCCAGCTCCGACCAGCGCTGATACAGCGCATCCACCTCGGTTTGGCGTTGGCTCAAATCGTTCATCGCGCCCAGCAGCGCGGTATGGTCGCTGGCGACGGTGGGGTCCTCCAGCCGTGCCTGGGCGCGCGCGCGCGCCGATTCGGCGGCTTCGATCCGTGATTCCAAGGTCGCGTATTCGCGTGCCTCCAAATAGCCGAGCCGCTTCTTTGCAACGCTGTACGTCGCTCGTGGCGGCGCGGCTTGGGGCGCGGGCACGCGCTCGCGACTGGCCGTCCACGCCTCCCATTGGCCGTAGTCGGCAAACAATTCCGCCCCGCCGGCGCCGTCAAGTCCGAGCACGACATTCGAAACCCGATCCAGCAAATAGCGGTCGTGGGTGACCAGCACCAGCGCGCCCGGATACTCCAACAAGTTCTCCTCGAGTATTTCCAGCGTGGGAATATCCAGGTCGTTGGTGGGTTCGTCGAGCAGCAGCAAGTCGGCCGGTTCGAGCATCAGCTTGGCGATCAAGACCCGCGCCCGTTCCCCGCCCGAGAGCCGCTCCACCGGCTGGTTTAGCTGCTCACTGGTGAAAAGAAAGCGCTCAGCCCAGCCTGCGACATGGATGACGCTGCCCTGGTAAATGACCGAGTCGCTGCCCGGCGCCAGCGCGCGTCGCAAGGTCACCTGCTCGTCCATCCGCCGCGTCTGTTCGAAGGTGACCACGCGCAGGCCGGGCGCCGCCCGTACCGTGCCCGCATCAGGCGCAAGCTGCTCGGCCAGCAGTTGCAACAGCGACGACTTGCCGCTGCCATTGGCACCGACCACGCCGAGCCGCGAACCCTGCTGCAAAACCAAATCCAGGCCCTCCATCAAGGTCCGGCCGCCGCGCTTCAAACTCACTCCTTCCAGCGTGACCAAACGCTTGGTTTGCCGGTCGCTTGCCTGAAAGGCAATTTGGGCCGTGCCCGTGCGTCCGCGCTCGCGCATCGCCCCCAGCTCGGCAATCATCTCCCCGGCCGCATCGATGCGCGCTTTGGCCTTGGTGGCGCGCGCCTTAGGGCCGCGGCGCAACCACTCCTTTTCCACATGGACGCGATTCTGCAGCGCTTCCTGCCGTCGATTCTGCGCCGCCAGGAACAATTCCTTTTTCTCCAGGAAGTCGCTG
>JANWLQ010000224.1 GCA_025450725.1 Terriglobales bacterium | reverse complement strand
GTCGCTGGCGAGCTGCCGCGTGCAGGACCCGGCGTGTGGCTACAGTCTACCGCTGGCCAAAAAGCTGATCGCCGATATGGGCAAGAACTAGTTGGGCTGTTGGCCCTCGGGCTCGACTTCATCAAGCAGCGGGTCCACGTACTCGTCCAACCCCTCGTAGGGGTTGAAATTATAGTCAATCTCGTTGTTGGCGCTGGGAATACCGGCAGCCTTGTCCTGCTTGCGCACCACGCGACGTTCAACCTTCTCGCGCTGCTTCTCTTGCCGGGCTTTTTCCTTTTGCCGTTTTTGGAACGTGGGACCAGATCGACCCGCCATATTGGACCTCCCCGAAGTGCGGCACCGCTCTACTCATTGTACCAGTACAGTTCGCGAAATGCGAATGGCAGCCGGCTTGCATGAATGGGCATGTAATTCAAAGTGGAGGCGTGTGTTCGTGCTGCGGTTGATTCATAAACGCCCGATTATTGGCCTGCTTTTGGCACTGAGCCTGGAGGCATGGATGGCTCTTCCAGGCGAGGCGATGATAGCCGTTGCGGCCTCAAGCCTGGCGGCTCGCGCCGCGCGGCTATCCGTGGGTTTCGCCCAGCTGGCGGTCGGCGGAGTGACGGGGATGGTGTGCAACGACCTGATCTTGTTTGCCCTCTCAAGGGTGGGTCGGGGCGTATTAGCGCAATGGATCGGGCTGCACTCAATGCGGCTGCACTTGTCGGCGCGAATGGTTTTGGGTGCGAAGTTCCTGCCTCCACTACGTAGCGCGGCCTATGTAATTTATGGCTTGCAGGGCACCTCTTTCCACCGTTTTCTCTTAGTCTCGCTTGCTTCAAGTCTGGTCTGGGTGGCGATCTATGCTGTCGTCGGTAAGCTCTGGCAGGGGAAGATTGATTGGCTGATGCGCCGGGGCGAGCACGGCGGCAAGTGGCTGACGGTGGCCGAAATCGCCCTTTCGGTGGCCTTGGTGGCGGCGGTTTGGATTTAGCCGCCTGAGTTCGATGCTATTATTTGTAACAGCGCCGTGACGTAATGCGTATAGAGAAGTAACCTAGCCCGTGAAACTTCAAGGGCGGGCAATTCCAGGGAGGATTTTTCATGAAGAGTTCCCGTATTTTGATTGGCTCCGCCACTTTGGCGTTGGGCACGATGCTGGCGTTTGGGGCGAGTCCGAAGGTTTCCGCCACGACGGCAGTTGCAGTTAACCAAGACCAAGCGATGCAGCAGCCATCGCCGGCCGATCGCGCCAAGGTCATGACCGAGCGGCTGGACAAGGCCGTGACCTTGACCGACGATCAGAAGCCGAAGGTTCAGGCCATCTGGGAGAAGGCCTACACCGATATGGCTGCGGAAGGCGCCGATCGACGCGCCATCAGCACCAAGGCCACCGATGACACAAAGGCCCTGCTCACACCCGAGCAAGTCGCCAAGTACCCGGCCGGCCGTGGTCGTCGTGGCGGCGGTGGTGGCGGCGGCAAGTAAGTAAGCAGCCTTAGCCATTGTGAAAGACCGAGCGCCGGCGGCAACGCCGGCGCTTTTTTGTGGCCTAATGGAACGATGCAACTCTCTTTCCATGGCGCCGCCGGCGATGTCACCGGCTCCTGCCATCTGCTCGAGGTCGCGGGCCACCGCATTCTGATTGACTGCGGCATGTTTCAGGGCAGCCGGCGGCTCCACGACGAAAACGCGGTGGCTTTCGGTTTCGACGCGACCGCGATTGACCTGCTGCTGCTGACCCACGCCCACCTCGATCATTGCGGGCGTATTCCGCTTCTGGTCAAGCGCGGGTTCAAGGGGCGCATCGTAACCACCGCCGCGACGATGGACCTGGCCAAGCTGGTCTTGCAGGATGCGGCCATGCTGCAACTGGAGGAACTGCGACACCGGCATACCGACGGAACCCCCGCCGGGGGCGAGCCGCTCTACACCTCGGCCGACGTGGCGCAGGCGATGGCGCAGTTTTCCGGCACCGCGAACTACGGCGCGGCGTTCGAGCTGGTGCCGGGCGTGCGCGCGACATTCCAGAACGCAGGGCATATTTTGGGCTCGGCCTCAATTCTGCTCGAGCTGGAAGAAGTCGGCGTTAAGCGGAGGATTGTATTTTCCGGCGACCTGGGCAATCGGGACAAACCAATTCTCAACCCGCCGACGCCGGCGCCGCCGGCCGACGCGGTGGTGATGGAGTCCACCTATGGCGACCGCAACCACCGTTCGCAGGCGGATTCCATCGCCGAGTTCCGCACCGCGATTATCGCGGCGCTCAAACGTGGCGGCAACGTGGTGATCCCGACTTTTGCGCTGGAGCGGGCGCAGGACCTGCTTTACTATTTGCGCGAGATGATCGAACAAAAGCTGATTCCGGCCTCCACGCCGGTGTACCTCGATTCACCGATGGCGATTTCGGCGACGGAAATTTTCAAGCGCCATCAGGAGTGCTTTAATCCGGAAACGCGGGCGTTGCTGGCGGCGGGGGTTGATCCGTTCGCGCTGCCGGGGCTGCACTTTACCCGCGACACGCAGGCTTCAATCGCCATCAACGGCGTGCACGGGGCGATCATCATGGCCGGCTCGGGCATGGCGGCCGGCGGGCGCATTCTGCATCACTTGCGGCATAACGTTTCCGACAGCCGGAACAGCCTCGTCTTTGTCGGCTACGCCTCGGTGGGCACAACGGCGCGGCAAATCATTGATGGCGCGCAGCAGGTAAAGTTGTTTGGTGAAGTGGTTCCGGTGCGCGCCACGGTTACCACCATCAGCGGCTTCAGCGCCCATGCCGACCACGACGACTTGCTGAAATGGGTGGGCAAGCCGGGACAGATATTTCTTGTGCACGGAGAAGCGAGCGCGGCCACGGTTCTGGCGGCGGACTTAGCGAAACAAGGCCAATCGGTGCAAGTGCCCAAGATGGGCGATAGTGTCAATCTGGCCGGCGCCGCGACTAAAGCGTCGTAATTTCTTTTTCCTTGGCGGCGGCGAGGTCCTCGATTTTTCTCAGCTCGGCGTCGGTGAGCTTTTGGATATCGTCGTGGCCCCGGCGTTCCTCGTCCTCGCCGATCTCCTTGGCCGATTTCAATTTCTTGATGGCATCGTTGCCATCGCGGCGCAGATTGCGCAGCGCGGTGCGGTGCTCTTCGAGCACGCGGTGGAGCACCTTGACGAAATCCTGGCGGCGCTCGGCGGTGAGCGGCGGAATGGGGATGCGAATCATCTTGCCGTCATTGCCCGGATTGAGACCCAGGTCGGCGGCGCGAATGGCTTTCTCGATGGCCGCGAGCGCGCTGGCGTCAAACGGGGTGACGGTGATGGACTGCGGATCGGGCACATGCACGGTCGCCAGTTGGTTGAGCGGCATTTCCGTGCCGTAGTACTCGGCGCGCACGGCGTCGAGCAAATGAACCGAGGCGCGTCCGGTGCGGATGGAGGCGAGGGCGGCCTGGAAATCGGCGGCGGTTTTCTCCATCCGGGTCACAAGCTGCTGAAACACCGGGCGGAGCGCGGGAACGGAGGCGGAGGCGGGCAGGGTCATGAGGCAACTCCAGCTTGCAAACCGATGCGCGAGCCGATGGGCTCGCCCTGGGCGACGCGGGCGATATTGCCCGGGGTCAAGAGGCTGAAGACAATTACCGGCAGGTTATTGTCCTGGCAGAGGGCGACGGCGGAGAGATCCATGACGCGCAGGTTGCGCTGGATGAAATCCTGATAGGCGATGGCCGGGAAGCGCTTGGCGGTTTTTACGATCTGGGGGTCGGCGTCGTAAATGCCATCCACTTTGGTGCCTTTGAGGATGACATCGGCGCGGATCTCCATCGCGCGCAAGGCGGCGGCGGTGTCGGTCGAGAAGTAGGGACTGCCGGTGCCGGCGACGAAGATGACGCAGCGGCCTTTTTCGAGGTGGCGGATGGCGCGGCGGCGGATGAAGCGCTCGGAGACCTGGTTCATTTCGAGCGCGCTCATGACGCGGGTGTCGAGGCCGCGGCTCTCGAGCGCGTCCTGCATGGCAATGCCGTTGATGACGGTGGCGAGCATGCCCATCTGGTCGGCGGCGACGCGATCCATGCGCTTGGCCTGCAGGGCCACGCCGCGGAAAAAATTGCCGCCGCCGAGCACCAGCGCCACCTGGCAGCCGGTTTTTGCGAGGTCAACGATTTCGCCGGCAATGGCGCCCATGCGCTCGGGATCAATACCCAACTGCTGCGTGCCGGCGAGGGCCTCGCCGGATAATTTGAGCAGAACGCGTTGGAACGCGCTAGGCATCCTCGCCCACTTTGAAGCGCGCGTAACGGCGAATCCGGATGTTCTCGCCGAACTTGGCCACCTTGCTCGAGACGAGGTCGGCGATGGTGACTTTGTCGTCCTTGACGAAGTGCTGATCGAGCAGGCAGTTCTCCTCGAAGTACTTGGCCAGGCGTCCCTCGACGATCTTTTCGAGAACGCCGGCGGGTTTGCCCTGAACCTCGGCCAGCACCTTCTCGCGCTCGCTGGCCAGCGTCTCGGGCGTGACCTGTTCGCGATTGAGGTAGCGCGGCCCGGCGGCGGCGATGTGCATGGCGAGATCGTGCAGCAGCAGCTGGAACTCGTCGGTGCGGGCGACAAAATCGCTTTCGCAGGCCACCTCGACCAGCACGCCCAGCTTGCCGCCGGCGTGGATATAGCTGCCCACCGAACCTTCGCTGGCGGCGCGGGTCGCCTTCTTGGCGGCGGCGGCGATGCCCGAGCGCAGCAGGACGATCTCGGCCTGGGCGATATCGCCATTGGCCTGGGTGAGCGCGCGCTTGCACTCCATCATGGGCGCGCCGGTGCGGTCGCGCAGGGTTTTAACGTGAGCGGCGGAAATTTCCATGGTCAACGTGAACGACTCTCGACTTTCTGGCGAATACTAGAGCGCGGCTTCGTGGGCATCCGGAATGGGCGCCTCGAAGTAGGCTTCCGAGGCGGGGCCGAATTCGGCCGGCGTTTCCTCGTCCGCGCCTTGTTCGGCGGCCGCGCCTTCGGCGGCTCCCTCCGGCGCTTGCCCGCCGGATTCGAGCATGTGGCGGCCCTCGGCGCAGGCATCGGCGATGCGCGAGGTGAACAGGCGGATGGCGCGCAGGGCGTCATCGTTGCCGGGGATCACGTAGTCCACTTCGGTGGGGTCGCAGTTGGTGTCAACCACGGCGACAACCGGGATGCCGAGCTTGCGGGCTTCGGCAACGGCAATCTGTTCCTTGTTGGAGTCAATCACGAAGATGACATCGGGAAGCGCGGGCATGTCCTTGATGCCGGCGAGGTTCGAGTGCAGGTGCTTGCGTTCGCGCTCGAGCTTGATCACTTCCTTCTTGGGCAGCAACTCGTAGCGGCCGTCGGTGGCCATTTCGTCGAGTTCCTTGAGGCGCTTGATGGATTTCTGGATGGTCACCCAGTTGGTGAGCAGTCCGCCGAGCCAGCGCTGGTTGACGTAGAACATGCCGGCGCGGGTGGCTTCCTCGGCGATGGCGTCCTGCGCCTGGCGCTTGGTGCCGACGAAGAGCACGACCTTGCCGCGGGCGCATTGATCCTGCACAAAACGCGCCGCGTCGCGGAACATCTTGAGCGTCTTTTGCAGATCAACAATATAAATGCCGTTGCGTTCGCCGAAGATGTATTCCTTCATCTTTGGATTCCAACGCTTGGTTTGATGCCCGAAGTGGACTCCCGCTTCGAGCAGTTCCTTCATGCTGATAGTGGCCAATGAACCTCCTCCAAAGTTTGCAGCGTCGCCGCTTGCGGCCGCGGTATCCGCTTTCTCTCCTGTCGCCGTTGTTCTAGCGCTTGGAGAATTGGAAACGCTTGCGCGCTCCCTTCTGTCCGTACTTTTTCCGTTCTTTCATGCGCGAATCGCGGGTGAGCAAGCCGGCGCCGCGCAGCTTGGCGCGCAGCTCGGGGTTGAGCACCAGCAGGGCGCGGGCAATGCCCAGCGACACGGCGCCGCTCTGGCTGGAGACGCCGCCGCCGCGCACATTGGCGAGCACGTCAAACTGGTCGGACATCTCGACCGCGGCGAGCGGGCGATGGGCCAGCACTTCGCGGGTCGGGGTGCCGAAATAGGCCCCGAACGGCTTGCCGTTGATCTGGCGCTGGCCGCTGCCGGGACGAAGAATGACGCGGGCCACCGAGCTCTTGCGGCGTCCGGTGGCTTGGTATTGAACGGGAACTGGCATGTGAATGTTTCCTGCTTTACTTTGCGGCGCGGGCGGCGCGGGGCGCGCGCGGCTTGGTTAATTGGATGGCTTCCGGCTCTTGCGCCGCGTGGGGATGATCGGCGTCGCGGTACACCTTGAGCTTGCCGTGCATTTGCTTGCCCAGCTTCGATTTCGGCAACATGCCCTCGATCGCGAGGCGCAGGATGCGCTCGGGATGCTTTTCCATCTGCTCACGCATGGTGACCGATTTCAAGCCGCCGGGAAAGCCGGTGAAATGGTGGTATTCCTTTTGTTCGAACTTCTGCCCGGTGAACTGGATTTTGGCGGCGTTGATTATGACGACGTGCTCGCCGGTATCCATGAAGGGAGTGAAGTGGGGGCGTTCCTTGCCACGCAAAAGGCTCGCCACACGGGCGGCGAGGCGGCCGAGGACCTGGTCAGTGGCGTCAACCAAGTACCACTTGGGCGTGACCGTCTTGCTGCTGGGAAAATAAGTGCTCATAGACTCAAAATTTCAGGGCTCAAATTTCAGTTCTGATCGTAGTCCCTCAAGGGATCACTGGCCGGCACCGAAGCGCCACGGCTACCCGAGGGCGGAACGAGGGCAGGACAAGCTAAAAGAATAGTGGAACCATGCAGGATTGTCAAATCCCTGCGGCTACGGCACGCGCCGCGGTCGGGCCTGTTTGTGCTACGCTATGTACATTATGGCGACGCGTGGCAGCGCCAAGGCAAAAATACGAGCCCAGACCGGTCCGGCCCGGGTGGGCGTTCGCGAAATACGGCAGAATTTGAGCAAGTATCTGGCGCGGGTGGCACAGGGGGAAAGCATTGAAATCACTGAGCACGGGCGGCCGGTGGCGCAGCTCGGCCCGCTGCCACAGGCCCTGAGCAGCATGGAGCGAATGTATGCCGCGGGGCTGATTCGGAAGGGGCACGGCAACCTCCTCGATTTGGGGCCGCCACCACCAAGGCCCGCTGGAACCCGCCCCCTGAGCGAGATTCTGCAAGAAATGCGGGACGAGGAGCGGATGCTCTGAGATGGGCTCCATTTATTTGGATTCCTCGGCGCTGCTAAAAGTGATTCAAGACGAGCCCGAGAGTCGGGATGCTTTCGAGTTCCTGGACAAATATCCGGTTCGCACCATGAGCGCTTTGTCGCGAGTCGAAGTGAGGCGTGCGCTGCTGCGCCAGTGGGGGCGCGCTGACCTCGAAGATCCTGACCGTGCGACGCTCACGTTTCTGACGATGAATATCGTGGAAATCAGCCCGGCCATTTTGGCGCATGCGGAGGTGGTGGCGCCCTTCACCCTGCGGTCCCTTGATGCCATCCATCTGGCCAGCGCATTAAGCATTCCCGATTTGGAGGGAATGATGGTCTATGATCGGCGGCTGGCGAAGGCGGCACAGGCAGCGGGCGTGATTGTCTGGTCGCCTGGGCAGGCGGGGTGAACCGCAACGGGTTGGCGGGATAGGCCGTCTGATAAGGTGAATATGATGAGGCATTGGATGTGGTCGGCAATCGCGGTTGCGTTGACTTTACCGGTCGCGGTTTGGGCGCAGGGTACGCCGCCGGCACAGCAATCCAAACAGGTGCCGCTGGTTCCCACTATTGTGGCCAATTCCGACTTGGTCAACATGACCTTCAGCGTGCAAGACAAGCACAGTGCGTTTGTTCCCGATCTGAAGGAGTCTGATTTCCAGGTCACTGAGGACGGCACGCCGCAGGAGATCCGCTTTTTCTCCGTCGAGGATCAACTGCCGTTGACCTTGGGTTTGCTGCTCGATACCAGCCCCAGCCAGACCAACGTATTGGGAGAAGAGCAGCAGGTCAGCGATCAGTTTTTCCGGCAGGTGATCACGCCCAAGGACCTGGCGTTTGTCATTGGCTTTGACGTGGACGCGACATTGCTGCAGGATCTCACCAGCTCGCAGGCATTGTTGAGCGCGTCGGTGGACCACGCCCACATCGGCGGCGCGGATGGGGCAAGCTACAGCTCCAACCCCGGGCCGTTCCCCACCAAAGGGAGCGGCGGGGCGACGCACTTGTGGGACTCGTTTTATCTCGCCTGCCACGACGAGCTGGCGCACCAGGTGGGGCGCAAGGCAATTATCGTCGTCACCGATGGCGGCGAGCAGGGCTCGACCTATACCAACCAGGACGCGCTGCACGCCGCGCTCGACAGCAATACGATCGT
>JANWLQ010000223.1 GCA_025450725.1 Terriglobales bacterium | reverse complement strand
GCGGCGGAGACGCCGAGGCGGATGAAGCCGCCGTCGGCTACGAGGGCGGGGGGATCGTCGACTATGTGGGCGGCGAGTGAGGCGCGAAGTTCATCGAGGGGGTCGAGCTTGCAACCGAGTTCCTCGAGCCGAGCGGGGAGGCCGGCAATGGCCGCGTCGAGCAGCAGGGGAATCTGGTCGAGCGAGCTGCGCAGAGCAAGGAGATCGCGCGGGCCGGCGGTGGAGAGCGCGAGGCGGCTGAGGAGGCGTTCCAGATCCTGAATGCCGGCGGCGACTTCGCGCACGCGGTGGCGCGCCTGCCAGTTGGTGAGGAGGTACTCCACGGCGTCGTGGCGGGCGAGAATTTCGTCATGGCTACCGGAGGGGCGTGTGATCCATTGCCGCAACAGGCGCTTGCCCATCGGGGTCACGGTCTGATCCATGACGGCGCGCAGGGTGGCATCGCCGTCGCCGGAGAAAATTGGCTCGACCAACTCGAGATTGCGCACGGTGGGGGCGTCGAGCACCAAACCATCGCCACGCTCGAAATAGCCGAGGCGGTCAATATGGGCGAGTTGGCTGCGCTGAGTTTCCTTGACGTAATGGACCACAGCGCCGGCGGCGGCCTGGGCCCAGGGGTGACCGGAGAGGCCGAAGCCATCGAGCGAGAGCACGCCGAACTGTTGCGCGAGAACGCCGTGGGCAAACTCGGGGGCCATGGCCCAAGGTTCGATCGAGGTTACGGTCGCTCCGGGGAGGCTGATTCCCTGCCCGGCGGCGACGAGAATTTCGCGGGGACGCCAGCGGGCGAGTTCCTCGTCAACGCGGGCTTCGGCATCTTGTCCGGCGGCGGCATCAATTTCAGTCGCGCGAAACTCGCCGGTGGAGACATCAAGGAGCGCCAAGCCGATGGCCTGGGGCGAGCGGGCAAGTGCGGCGAGGTAGGTGTTCTCGCCGGTGGCGGGGGAGAAGGCGGCAGTACCGGGGGTGAGGACGCGGGTGACTTCGCGGCGGACCAGGGTCTTGGCGACCTTCGGATCTTCCATTTGCTCGCAGAGGGCGACCTTGAAGCCTTGGGCGATCAACTTGGCGATATAGTTTTCGGCGGCATGGTGAGGGACGCCGCACATGGGTATCGGGGTTCCCTTCTCCTTGTTGCGGGCGGTGAGGGTGATCTGGAGAACGCGGGCGGCGGTGACGGCGTCTTCGAAAAACAGTTCGTAGAAGTCGCCCAGGCGAAAAAGCAAAAGGGCATCGGGGTTTTGGCGCTTGGCCTGTTGATACTGCCGCATGAGCGGCGTTTGCGCCTCACCAGAATTCATCGCCTCTGGATTATGCCAGAGCCGATCCATTCGCCGAAGGTTGCCGAAGCATGAAAGATGGTGCCCGCTTTGATGCCGACGGGGAGGCGATGATTGCCAATAGCGGCGAGGCCCATGGAGGCGAAGCAGCCGCAGCGGGCGCAATCGGGGGTGCCACCGAACTGGCAGGGCGAGACGCGCGACCGCAGGTCGGCCGAGATGACGGTGGTCGAACGGGCGAAGATACACTCGCGCGGCGAAGCTGGCGGTTGCGCCATTTGCGCGATCAGGCCGCGGGGCAGGTCGAGCTTGGGGTAGAGTTCGCGCAAACGTGAGAGCTCGGCGATCAACGAAGCGCGCTGTTTGGGGCTGGGCACTTCGGCCAGTTCCTCGCCGACTTGCGGGGTGAACAAGCTCATCCAGATTTTCTTGATGTCAGAGTTGGCGGACCAGGTGGCGACGAATTCCTCCAAATAGCCGGGGCGATCCATGGCGGAGGTTAGGGTGCAGTGGATGACGATAGAGTGCCCGGCAATGTTTTTTTGAATGCGTTCGTATGTGGCGGGAGCGCGCCGTACGTTGTGATCGGGGGCGAGGCCATCAATCGAGACAACGATTTCGAGGTTGGGCAGGCGGGACCATGCCTGAGGCAGCGGGCGAAAAGCGCTGGTGACGACCTGGACGAAGACACCCATGGCGAGGAGGCGGGGCACGATGACCTCGAGCTCGCGGTAGCGCACCATGGGATCGCCGCCCACCAATGAGACATGCAAGGGTCGGAGGCGGCGGACCAGCGTGGTAACGCCGGCGATGAGGGCATCGCCGCGGAGGTCGTGGAGGGATTTGAGATCAACGCCATCCACGTGGCCATCGGAAAAGGCGTAGCAGCCGGGGCAGCGGAGCGGGCACTCCTTGGTAATTTCAATTGAGAGCGCGGGTTTGCGGCCCAGCAACAAAGCGCCCCACGCCCGAACCACATCGCGGGTCGAGACCATGCCATGTACGATGCTTCCACCCGGCGTGCGGTATCCTAAGCTTAACCAAAAAGGTGACACTCACCCTCAAAACCACGCGCGGCACACATTGGATGCGCTGGCTGATGCATCCCATCGGCAAGGCTGTACTTGGACTGGGGCTGGGTTTGTTTCTGGTCTTCGGCCTGGTCTTTATCCATTATTACAACGAGTACGCCGCCGTGATCGATGCGCGATTGAGCGCGCCGATTTTCAGCCAAACGTCCATCCTGTTCGCGGCGCCCAAGTCGGTCGCAGTGGGGGAAGCGCTGACGCCGACCGAGGTTTCCAATTGGTTGTTGCGGGCTGGGTATTCGAACGACCGTCCCTCGCCGGTGGGGACGTTCACGGTCAACGCCGATACGATCGTCGTTCATCCCGGGCCGGAGGCTTATCACGCCCTGGTGCCCGTGACCATCCACTTTGGAGGCAAGGGCGAGGTGGACTCGATTGTGAATGCGCGCGACCAGACGCCGCTGGATCATTACGATTTGGAGCCGGAGTTGGTGACATCGCTGTTCGATGCGAAGCGCGAGAAGCGCCGACTGGTGCATTACCGGGATCTGCCGCCGACGCTGGTGGCGGCGGTTCTGGATATTGAAGATAAAGATTATTTCCACCATGGAGCGGTGAACTGGTATCGGGTGCCGGCGGCGGTGTTTCGCGACATGAAGAGCCGGAGTCGGGAGCAAGGGGCAAGCACGATCACCATGCAGGTGGCGCGGAACATTTTTGGCCTCGGGTTCCAGCGCACATTGCGGCGCAAGTTGACCGAGACACTGGTGGCCATGGAGTTGGAAGAGCGACTGACGAAGGAACAGATTTTTGAGCTGTACGCCAATCAGCTTTACCTGGGCCAGCGCGGCAGCTACAGCATTCACGGATTTGGGGAAGCGGCGGATGCGTACTTCGGGAAGGACGTGAGCCAACTCGACCTGCCGGAGAGCGCGCTGCTGGCGGGGATTATTCATGGGCCCAATCCCGATTCGCCGTACCGCCATCCGGAACGAGCCCGCCGGCGGCGGGACGAGGTCTTGGCGGCGATGGTGAAGAACCACGCCATTACACCGGCGCAACGGGAGGCAGCGACGGTGGCGCCGCTGGTGCTCACCGCCGCCAACAGCGACGCCAGCGACGCGCCTTACTTCGTGGACATGGTGCGCGATCGCATCAGCGACCAGGTTTCGGAACACGACCTCTCCACCGGCAGCTACCGCATTTACACCACGATTGACCCTGACCTGCAGGCAGCGGCGGCGCGGGCGGTAGCGGTGGGGATGAAAGGCGTGGACGCCGAACTGGCCGAGTTGCGGGCGCACCAACGCCATCCCAGAAAGGGTACCCAGCAACAGGCACAAGCGGCGTTGGTCGCCATCGACCCGCACACGGGCGCGGTGCTGGCGCTGGTGGGCGGGCGAAATTACGCCGTCAGCCAGTTGAATCACGCGCTGGCGGAACGTCCGACCGGAAGCATTTTCAAACCATTCGTGTATGCCACTGCGCTCGAAACCGGCCTGCTCGGCAATCTCACGCCGATCACCCAGACCTCGCAGGTAATGGATCGGAAAACGACGTTCGAAGGCGGCTACTCACCGGGAAACTTTGAGAACAAGTACTACGGCGAGGTCACGCTTCGCACCGCGCTGGAGCACTCGCTCAACAACGCAACCATCACGCTGGCGGAAGAGGTGGGACTGCGGTCAGTGACCGATCTCGCCCACGCCGCCGGCATCGTGAATGCACAACCCACGCCCTCGGAGGCAATCGGCACCTACACCGCGACGCCGCTGCAAATGGCGGGCGCCTATACGGTGTTTGCCAATGCCGGCATGCGCGAATTGCCGCATTTCGTCAACTCGGTGCAAACAGCCGCGGGGGATGATGTATTCAAACAGAATTTGCAACCGAAGACCGTGCTCGATCCGCGCATTGCATTTCTCACCACGAACCTGCTGGAGTCGGTGCTCGATAAGGGCACGGCGGTGCGCGCCCGCGAAACCGGGTTTGACGAGCCGGCGGCGGCCAAGACGGGCAGCTCGCACGATGCGTGGTTCGCGGGCTACACCAGCAATTTGCTGTGCATCGTTTGGGTCGGGCTCGACGACTACGAGAATCTGAATATCGAAGGCGCCCACGCCGCGCTCCCGATCTGGACCGAGTTCATGAAGTCGGCCGCGAAGCTGCCGGCCTACCACGATATGGAGCCGTTCAAGGCGCCGCCTGGAGTGGTTCCGGAACGGGTTGATACGGAATCAAACCAATTGGCGACGCCGTTGTGTCCGCCGAGTGAGGTGGAAACCGACTACTACCTGGCCGGTTCGCAGCCGACGCAGATGTGCCGCTTGCACCCGAGCAATTTGACGCCGAAGGGTGTGATCGCGAGCACACTTAACTTCTTCCACATTACGTCGCCGGCGCCGACCCCGCCGCCGCCGCCGAGCGCTCCGGCGCAGCAACAGATTGTCATTCCCGCGCCACCGCCCGCAGTTCAGACGCCGGCGGCGCCAACGCAAGCGCCGGCGCCGAAAAAGAAAGGGCTGTTCGGGAAGATCTTCGGCGCGCTCAAAGGCGGCGGCGGCGACCACTAGAACGGCTGACGTCGGCGTCGTTCCGCTCTCGCCGAGGCCTCTCCGGGGAAATCAAAACGCTACGCGATGAAAGCGGCGAAGACTTGGTTGGAGAGGAGGCGGCCGCGGGGGGTGAGGAGGATGCGGTCGTTTTCGATGGCCAGCAGGCCGTCGTCGCGGAGGTGCTCGACGCGGGGGTCGGGGCGATAGGGGACTCCGCGGTTCAAGCGCAGGCCTAAGAACCAAGCTTCCTCCGTCGCCTCACCCTCTGTGACAGTGTGGCCGGGGTCGCGGGGGAGGTGGTTTTCTCGGAGCGGGGCCTGGTAGGCGTCGAGAGTGTCGGGGTTGGCGAAGCGGCGGCGGTTGACGAACGAGTGGGCGTCTACGCCAAGACCGAGGTAGGGGAGGCGAGTCCAGTAGCGGAGGTTGTGGCGGCTTTCGAAACCGGGGCGGGCGAAGTTCGAGATTTCGTACTGGGCGCATCCGGCGGAATTGAGGGTTTCGCGGGCGAGTTCGTAGGCGTCGGCGATGAAGTCGTCGTCGGGTACTGCGTGGGCGTGGTAACGCACTCCACCGGCTAGCAGCTCGGTGCCCAGGCGGCTCTCGGTGTCGACTTCCAGCATGTAGACGGAGACGTGGGGCGCGTCTGTCGCGAGTGCCACCTCGAGCGACTCGCGCCAGCTCGCCTCGGTTTGGTGGGGGAGGCCGGCGATCAGGTCAACGTTTAGGTTGCTGATGCCGGCGGCGCGCAGGCGGGCAATGTCGGCGAGGACGGTAGCGCGGGTGTGGAGGCGGCCGACGGAACGGGCCTCATGATCGTTGAAGGATTGGACGCCTAGGCTGACCCGGTTCACGCCGCTGACGATCCAGGCGGCGATTATTTCGTCACTGATGC
>JANWLQ010000222.1 GCA_025450725.1 Terriglobales bacterium | reverse complement strand
TTGGGTTGCGGGGTGGGGAGTCGCGGCGGGTTGGAGCGAAGAGAGGCGAGCCACTAAGACTTGAGCGCCGCGCGCGCCGCGCGCGCCGCAGGTGCCGCCATGGCGAATTGCGGCCGGTCAATTAGCTTCTTCCACTCTTCTTCGGCCTCCGGCTTGCGCCCGGATGCCTCGAGCGCCAGGCCGCGCGCATACGCGGCGGCGCCGCCCAGCGCCTCGGTGCCCAGTTCAAAGGGGGCCAGCGGCTGCAAGAGTTCAAGCGCGGTCTGAGCGTGGCTCTGGCGCAGTTCGCCCAGGCCGCGCACCAGCGGCAGCGCGATGGTCTGCACCACGATGTCGGTGCTTTCGTTCTGGGCCAGGTCCGCGGCCAATGCCGTGGCCCGCGCATTGTCACCGAGAAAGGCGAAGGCCGCGGCGGCGTAAATGCGGGAGCTCCGGTCGCGCGCCATGGCGAGCGCCGCATCCGCCTCCCGCCGCGCCTCCGCCGCGTGGCCATACACCGCATCCACCAGCGCCAGCCACGACTCGCGGTCGGCGGCCAGATCTTTCTTGCCCGCCTGCAGGTACGCCTGCGCGTCGTCGTTCATAAGCTGCCGGTACTCGTTGATTTGGCCGGAGTCGAGGAGCTGTTCGCGATGCCGGTCGCGCAAAAAATCCGCCGCTTGCGGCCGCGCCGAGAGCCAACTCTCCTCCCGCGCCAGTTGCCCGTTGTCCTTGCCGAATTCCGCCAGCCGATAGTGCAATTCGTGCACCGCTTCGCTGTTGGGGTCGAGACCCGCCGCCCGCGCGAGCGCGGCCTGCGCGGGCGCGATCTGGGCAAGATCGAACCGCGCCTGTGCCAGTGCGCTCACCGCCTTGACATCGCGCGGAGCGAGCGTGGCCGCCTGTTGCGCCGCTTCCAATTCGTCGTTGAACTGGCCCAGCTTTCGCTCCACCGCGGCTTCATGCTCGAAGGGGAACGGATCGCGCGGATAGGTGTCGCCCCATAGCTCGTAGGTCTGTTCCGTCTTCAGCAGGTCGCCCTCGACCAGGGTTGAATATTCAGCCTGGATGTAAAAGCGTTCCCGGTCGTTGGCCCGGTCGGGCAAATCATTTGCCTGCTTGGCGTGTTGCGCGGCCAGGGCGAGTTCGCCCGCCGCCGCTTCGGTTTCGGCCAAACTGGCCCAGGCCACGCCGAATTTTGGATCCGCCGCGGTCGCCCGCAGCAACATGCCTTCGGCCCGCGTCAGGTCGCCGGTGTTCAACGCCGTACGTCCCAATTCGAACGCCGCCCGCGCCTCCGGGGAGGCGGTGGTCACGCTGGCGAAGTCGGCCGCGATCACAGGCGGCGCCGCCGGCGGTCGCGTGCGTCCGTACCAAATGGCCGCGCCGGCCATCGCCAGCGCCAGCCCGCCGCCCGCAACCGCTACGCGCCGGCCCCCGAATCGCGGCGCCTTGCCCGCCGTCACCCGACCGGCCGTCACCCGACCGGACCGATACTCCGCCTCCAGCCGCCGCAGATCGTCCTCCAACTCGCGCGCGCTCTGGTAGCGATCCTCCGGATTTTTCGCGAGCGCGCGATGAACGATGCGCCCTAACTCGGCGCCGTCCACCACGCGCTCGGGCGTGCGGTTGAGGATCGCGTCGAAAATCGCGGCCGCGGTTCTTCCAGTGAACGCGACCTCTCCGGTGGCCATTTCATACAGCACCGCGCCCAGGGAAAACACATCCGAGCGTCCGTCCAGGTCGCGCCCGAGGGCTTGTTCCGGCGACATATAGGCGATCGTGCCCACCATGGCGCCCACGTGACTGAGTCCGCGCCCGTCGCCCACCTGCGCCGGCGTCAGGGTTGGAAGTTCGCCGACCTGGGAGGCGGTCAAAATTCCGCCGCCTTCCATTTTCGCCAAACCAAAATCCAGCACCTTGGCCGTGCCGCGCGTGGTCACCCAAATGTTGGCCGGCTTGATGTCGCGATGCACAATGCCCTGGTCGTGGGCCGCCGCCAGCGCGCTCGCCACCTGGGCACCGATGTCAATGAGTTCCAAGGGAGGCGTCTTGCGCCCGGCACAATGATCATGCAGGGTCCGGCCTTCGAGCAGTTCCATGACCATGAACTGCCGGGCATCGCCGCTCGCGCCGGTCGCAACCGTCTCGCCGATGTCATAGATGGTGCAAATGTTGGGATGGTTCAACCCAGAAGTTGCCTGCGCCTCGCGGCGGAAGCGCTCGTTCGCCGCCGCATCGGCGCTCAACTCCGGCGACAGAAACTTCAGCGCCACTTTCCTGCCCAGGCGCAAATCCATCGCTCCGTAAACGACACCCATCCCCCCGCTGCCCAACGCCTCCAGGACGCGGTAATGAGAGATGGTTTCGCCGATTACCTCCATCGGCTAATGTTAGACGAAAGCCGCCTCAGGCGGCCCAGGGATCCATTACCACCTTGACGCATTCATCCACCTTGTCGCGAAACATCCGGTACGCCTCCGGACCCTCGCGCAATGGAATGCGATGGGTGATGATTTCGGCCGGATCAATTTCCTGGTTTTGAATTCTGGCCAGCAGCGGCTTGAGATAGCGATGCACATGGGTTTGCCCCATCCGCATGGTCAGCCCCTTGGCGAAGGCCGCGCCGAATGGAACGCTGTCGAGCAGCCCGCCATAAACGCCTGGAATCGAAACCGTCCCGCCCGTGCGGCACGCCATGATCGCCTGCCGCAGCACGTTGGGGCGGTCCATCTCCAGCATTGCCGCGGTCTTGACCCGGTCGTAATAATAGCCCAGCGTGTTGCCGTGTGCTTCGAGCCCCACCGCGTCGAGGCACGAGTCTGGACCCTCGCCCCCGGTGCGCCAGCGCAGCTCTTCCAACAAGTCGTCCACTTCCATGTAGTTGACCGCTTCCGCGCCAGCCTCTTGTGCCATCCGCAGCCGCTCGGGAAAGCGGTCAATCGCGATCACCCGCCCCGCGCCCAGCAGCAGCGCGCTGCGAATGGCAAACTGCCCCACCGGCCCGCAGCCCCAGACGGCGACAATGTCGTCCGGCCTGATGTCGCAATTTTCCGCCGCCATGTAGCCGGTGGGCAGAATGTCTGACAGGAACAAAACCTGTTCGATATCCATGCCCTCGGGAATTACCAGCGGCCCTACGTCGGCGAACGGCACCCGCACATACTGTGCCTGTCCTCCGGCATAGCCGCCATACATATGCGAATACCCGTACAGCGCCGCCCCGCTGTCGCCATACAGTTTTTGCGCGATCCGCGGATCCGGGTTCGAGTTCTGGCACAGCGACCACAGCTCGCGCCGGCAGTTGGCGCAGCGTCCGCAGCTAATGGGGAAGGGAACCACCACGCGGTCGCCGATTTTAAGTCTCTGCACCGCGCGCCCGACCTCCACCACCTCGCCCGCGAACTCGTGGCCCAAAATATCGCCCGCTTTCATGGTCGGGATGAAGCCGTCATACAGATGCAAATCCGACCCGCAAATGGCGGTGCGCAGCACCTTGATCACCGCATCGCCGGGATTGAGAATGGCCGCGTCCGGTACCGTCTCCAGTCGAATGTCGTGTTTGCCGTTCCAGCACAGGGCTTTCATACCGCCACCTCGCCTTCCAGCGGCTTATCCTCGCGGGTATCGGAAGAACGCATCGTCTTGAGACTTGCCGTCTTCCGACGCGCCCGACCGCTGCTCTGGCCCTCGATGGTGGCCAGCTCACCGGTCTCGGCCAACTGGCGGAATTTCCATAACGCCTTGCGCAAATTGGCTTCCAGCCCCAAGGGCAGCGATTCGCCGTGAATGCTGAGCCGAACGATGGTCCGCGATACGCCTCGTTCGACGCCGTCCGGGGTAAAGATAAGCACTGCGTCGCGGCCGTCCCAGCGCCAGCGGATCACGTCGGGCGACTGGCAATCGTGGTAGTCGGTGTGCCAGTCCTGGGGGATAACCCGCGTTCGTGCCGCGCTGCCCATCCATAATTCATAAAGCTGCTCGGCCGGAGCCAAAATCGTGATCGCCGCGCGCGCCTCCCGCGCCCCGGGCCGCCGCCTCCACCACAAAAGACCGGCGGTCGCGCCGGCCACGCCGAGTGCACTTATAATGCCTGCTGTTTTTCTCATCCCAAATTCGATGCAAAAATAATTAGTCGCGCCCAAGGTCGAATTCCCGCCCCTTGGCCGTCGTGGTGACAGGAGGAAAGAAAAATGGAATACCTGCTTCTCATTTATGAAAACCAGCAACGTTACGCCCAAGGCTTCGACCCGGCCGAACTCAAGGAGTACGGCGCCTTCGGTCAGCAGCATGCGTCTTCTATTAAAGGAGGGCACGCCTTGCAGCCCACGACCACTGGTGCCACCGTGCGCGTGCGCAACGGCAAGGCGCTCGTGACCGATGGACCGTTCGCCGAAACCAAGGAGCAGCTCGGTGGCTTCTATTTGGTGGAAGCTCCCGACCGCGAGGCCGCCCTGGCGATCGCGGCCAAAATCCCCGGCGCCCGTTTCGGGTCGGTGGAAGTCAGGCCGATTCAGAAATTCTCCTGATCGGCACTATGTCCGCGCACACGGCAGCCGAGGCGATTTTCCGCAGCGAGTCAGGGCGGATTCTCGCCTCGCTGGTGCGCGTTTCTGGCTCTCTCGACATGGCCGAGGAGGCCATGCAGGATGCCTTCGCTGCCGCGGTCGAACATTGGCCAGAGCGCGGTGTGCCGCTCAACCCCGGCGCTTGGCTCACCAGCGTCGCTCATCGCAAAATCATTGACCGCGTGCGCCGCGGCCAAACTGCGTCAACCGCCGCCCACTCGCCGCTGCTCGCCCCCGATGCCCCGCTGCCTTACGAGGCGCTGCTCGACGAATATCCCGATGACCGCCTCCGTCTGCTGTTCACCTGCTGCCACCCCGCGCTCGCGCTCGATGCCCAGGTCGCGCTCACGCTGCGCACGCTCGGCGGCCTGACCACCCCCGAGATTGCCCGCGCCTTCCTGCTGCCCGAAGCCACGCTGGCGCAGCGCATCGTCCGAGCCAAGACTAAGATCCGGCGCGAGAAAATCCCGTACGAAATCCCGCCCCCCTCGGTCCGCAATGCGAGGGTCGAAGCGGTAACGGCGGTGCTCTACCTAATCTTCAATGAAGGCTACAGCGCCACTTCATCCGACGCACTGACCCGCCCCGACCTATGCGCCGAGGCGATCCGGCTGGCGCGCTGCCTGATTCAATTGCTGCCCGATCAGCCCGAGCCTCAGGGTCTGCTGGCGCTCATGCTTCTCCACCATGCCCGCCACCGCGCCCGCACCGGCGTCGCGGGCGAGCTGATCACGCTCCACGATCAGGACCGCTCGCTCTGGGATCGCGGCATGATTGACAAAGGCCTCGCCTTGCTCGAACGCACCCTCCGCCAGCGCCAACCCGGACCCTATCAACTGCAAGCCGCCATCGCTGCCCTCCACGTCGAAGCTCCGAGCCCCGCGGCCACCGACTGGAAGCAAATCGCCGCCCTCTACCGCGAACTCAGCCGCATTACGCCGTCCCCAGTCATCTCGTTGAATCACGCCGTCGCCGTCGCCATGTCCGATGGCCCCCAAGCCGGCCTCGATCTACTGGCGCAATTAGCCGAGCCGCTCGATCAGTACCACCTCTACCACGCCGCCCGCGGCGACTTCCTCCGCCGCCTGAATCAACCCGAAGCTGCCCGCGCCGCCTACGAACATGCCCTCAGCCTCACCCAAAACCCCGCCGAACAAGCCTTCCTCCGCCGCCGCGCGGCCGCCGGGTAGGGCAGACCGAGAGTGTCAGTTCGAATTCTTAGGCTTGATTCTCCACTCAGAAAAAGCAATAACGTAAAGCACGCAATAATTTGCCAGCGGAACGCTCAATTGTGCTGAGCAGCGGTGATACCGGGGCCGCCGGTTGTGATCAACTGCAGGGCACGGCTACTGCCGGTGTTGGCGTCAACGCGCTTGATTCGGTTGAGCGTCCCGTCGGTTTCCCTTACCCCAGCCGAGCCACAGTCCACCTTCACCGCTACGATTGCATTGCCCGCCATTTCAGCATTGCCCTCCTTCCTCTGCGGTGTCACCGGAAAGTCACGACGATGTGAAAGTTGGATTAGATCGAGCCGCAACGAATTCAGTATGCGGTTGGAACGACTTCAATTGGCGCAGCGCTGTGGGGACGCCCACGCGTTTCCGCGCGCCACCGATTACCGTCTCATAAATCCCCATGCCGAGCCAACTAAACGCCGGCCCCAGCACGATTTAAGTTGTCTCACCGAGACAATTTGCCGCCCGTGCCCCTGTAACTCTGAGCGTCGGCGGAGCACGCCTCTGTCCAGCTTCAGGCCAAAGCCGCAACGAATGCACTCGGTACCAGTAAACGCGTGGCTAAAAATCCGGGCGAGCAGACCAATCCCTTTTTTCCCGCGGGTACTCGCCGCGGCGCCGGCTAGCTCCCAATCCAGTCCAAACCCAGAGCTCACAGCCGCGCGCAACCGTCTCACCATGTGCTGCGCGGAACTGGCTAAACCCAGGCCAGAGTGCGATTTAAATTGTCTCGCAGAGACAGTTTCCGACTTCTGCCTCCCTCGATGCAGAGCATCACTGGCCGGCAATCACGGGCAGCATACGATCTTCGCAAGTGGTGTCACATTTAGACTGGTACAGCGAAGGGGGGAACGCACAACCGTGTGCCATCAGTGCCGATAGCCCGGCAAGCAATTTCAGCTGCAAATGGCACATTTTTTGCCAAAATTCACTTTTGGAGTGCACCCATAAATTGAGACAGGTAAATCTGGCACACTCATGCAGTGAACGGTCGCCACACTGGCAGGCACATAGGCAAGCCCAAATTCCGGCCTGCAGCTTGCGATTAGGCCCCGAGGCCCAATTCTTGCCATCCGGCCGAACCTTCTGCTACACTGCATAGGTTCTCGAAAGTAAGGCCCCTCGCTCAAGTCCCCACGACACCCCGCACCCGCGGGCCTATGTGGCGGACAGCCGTGGCGAAACGGAGCCGGCCCAAACGCTTTTTGCGATTGGCGCGGGCGCAACGTCGCGCGGGATCTTGTGGGATCTCAAAGTTCGAAACGTGGCAGACACTCGGCTCCGACGCCGGGCGCCTGCACCGTTGCTTGTGCGTCATCTCAGGTTTTTTATGCCGACATTTCATCAGCTCGTGCGCGCCGGACGGGAAAAGAACAAGTACAAAACCGCCTCCCCGGCCCTTCAGGATTGTCCGCAAAAACGCGGCGTGTGCACCCGCGTCTACACCCAGACGCCGAAGAAGCCGAACTCGGCCCTGCGCAAGGTCGCGCGCGTTCGCCTCACCAACGGCATCGAGGTGACCACCTACATCCCCGGCATCGGCCACAATTTGCAGGAGCACTCGATCGTTCTCATCCGCGGCGGTAGAGTCAAGGATCTGCCCGGCGTCCGCTACCACGTTGTGCGCGGCGCCATGGACGCCGTCGGCGTCCAAAACCGCAAACAGGCTCGCTCCAAGTACGGCGCCAAGCGCCCCAAGGCTTAACCTATGCCACGCAAAGGCTATATCGCAAAACGCGAAATCTCACCCGACGCCATCCACGATTCGCGCCTGGTCGAAAAGTTCATCAACTCCATGATGTGGGACGGGAAGAAGTCCACCGCCCAGGCCATCTTCTACACCGCCCTGGCCAAGGTGGCCGAGCGCGCCGACAAGGCCGCCCCCGCTGCGGCGGAAGGCGCCGATAAGCCCGAAGCCGACGATCCGCTCAAGACCTTCAAGCGCGCCATCGAGAACGTTAAGCCCGTCGTGGAAGTTAAGTCCCGCCGCGTCGGCGGCGCCAATTATCAGGTGCCGATCGAGGTCAACAACACCCGCCGCGTTTCGCTCGCCGTCCGTTGGCTCGTCACCTACGCCCGCACCCGCGGCGAAAAGGGAATGGCCGACAAGCTCGCCAATGAAATTCTCGATGCCGCCAACAACCGCGGCGGCGCGGTCAAGAAGCGCGAAGACGTTCATCGCATGGCCGAGGCCAATAAGGCCTTCGCCCACTATCGCTGGTAGTCATTTAATTCCCTGCCCCGCCCCACACCACTCGCGCGCACCCGCAACATCGGCATCATGGCCCACATCGATGCCGGCAAGACCACCACCACCGAGCGTGTGCTCTTTTATACCGGCCGCACCCATCGCATCGGCGAGGTGCATGAAGGCACCGCCACCATGGACTGGATGGCGCAGGAGCAGGAACGCGGCATCACCATCACCAGCGCCGCCACCACCTGCTTTTGGAAAGATATTCGCATCAACATTATTGATACCCCTGGCCACGTTGACTTCACCGCCGAGGTCGAGCGTTCGCTGCGCGTGCTCGACGGCGCGGTGGCGCTGTTCGACGGCGTCCACGGCGTCGAACCCCAGTCGGAGACGGTGTGGCGTCAGGCCGACAAGTACGGGGTGCCCCGCATCTGCTTCGTCAATAAAATGGATCGTGCCGGCGCCGAGTTTCCCCACGCGCTCGGCACCATCCGCGCCCGCTTGCACGCGCCCGCCGTCGCCATCCAAATCCCCATCGGCCATGAGGACGGCTTCCGCGGCATTGTTGACCTGATGGAGATGAAGGCCATCCTCTATCGCGACGAGACCATGGGCGCCGACTATGACGTCGAGCCCATCCCCGACTCCCTCGCTGACCTGGCCCGCGACTACCGCGAGCAAATGATCGAGAAGATCGTCGAGTGCGACGACACGCTGCTGCAGAAATATATGGATGGCGGCGCCTTCACCACCGACGAGCTCAAGGCCAGCCTGCGCCGCTCGGTGATCGCCATGAAGCTGTTCCCGGTACTGTGCGGCTCCTCGTTCAAGAACAAGGGTGTGCAGCCGCTGCTCGACGCGGTCGTGGCGTATCTGCCCTCGCCGCTCGACGTTCCCGCGGTCAAGGGCATCGATGAAAAGGGCGAGGAAGTCACCCGTCCAGCCTCCGACGACGCGCCGTTTTCGGCACTCGTCTTCAAGATCATGACCGACCCCTTCGTCGGCCAACTCGCCTTCGTCCGCGTCTATAGCGGCCATCTCGATAGCGGCCAGTCGGTCTGGAACGCCACCAAGCAGAAGCGCGAGCGCATCGGCCGCCTGCTGCAAATGCACGCCAACAAGCGTGAGGAAATCAGCGAAGTTTATAGCGGCGACATCGCCGCCTGCGTCGGCCTCAAGTCGGTCACCACCGGCGACACCATCTGCGACGAGAATCAGGTCGCGCTGCTCGAGTCCATCGAGTTCCCCACCCCCGTGATCGCCGTCGCGGTCGAGCCCAAGACCAAGAGCGATCAGGAAAAAATGGGCCAGGCGCTGGCCAAGCTGGCGCAGGAGGATCCCACCTTCCGCGTCAACACCGACGCCGAGACCGGGCAGACCATCATCAGCGGCATGGGCGAGCTGCATCTCGAGATTCTTGTGGACCGCATGATGCGCGAGTTCGGCGTTGATGCCAACGTCGGCAAGCCCCAGGTCGCCTACCGCGAAACCATCAAGCAAAAGGCCGAGGCCCAGGGACGCTACATCCGCCAGACCGGCGGCCGCGGCCAGTACGGCGACGTCTGGATCACCATCGAGCCCGGCGAGCCCGGTTCCGGCTACGTGTTCGTGAACGACACTGTTGGCGGCAGCGTACCGAAGGAATTCGTCAAGCCGGTCGAGAAGGGAATCGAAGAGGCCATGGAAGGCGGCGTTCTCGCCGGCTACCCCATGAAAGACATCAAGGTCTCGCTCTTCGACGGCTCCTACCACGACGTGGATTCGAGCGAAATGGCATTCAAGATCGCCGGCTCCATGGCGTTCAAGGAAGCCGCTCGCAAAGCCAAGCCGGCCCTGTTAGAGCCGGTCATGAAGGTTGAAGTCGTCGTGCCCGACGAACAGAACTACATCGGCTCGATCACCGGCGATCTGTACAAGCGCCGCGGTCGCATCGAGAGCACCGAGCCCCGCGCCGGCAGCCAGGTCATCCGCGCCATGGTGCCGCTCAGCGATATGTTCGGCTACGCCACTGAAATGCGCTCCGCTACCCAGGGACGCGCTTCCTACACCATGCACTTCGCCCATTACGAGGAAGTGCCCAAGGCGCTGGCCGAGGAAATCATGGCCCGCGTCCAGGGCAAGGAGGTCAAGCGCTAAACCCGCTTGGGACCACTCTCCGCAACCAGTTTCTAAATTGAATCGAACGAGGATAAAGCACTATGGCCAAGGAAAAATTTGATCGCTCCAAACCGCACGTCAACATCGGCACCATCGGTCACATTGACCATGGCAAGACGACCTTGACCGCCGCCATCACCAAGGTGCTGGCCAAGCACGACCCGAAGAACAGCTTCCGCTCGTTCGACTCCATTGACAACGCGCCCGAAGAGCGCGAACGCGGTATCACCATCGCCACCGCCCACGTCGAGTACTCCACCGCCAACCGCCATTACGCCCACGTGGATTGCCCCGGCCACGCCGACTACATCAAGAATATGATCACCGGCGCGGCCCAAATGGATGGCGCCATCCTGGTCGTCGCCGCCACCGACGGCCCCATGCCCCAGACCAAGGAGCACGTGCTGCTCGCCCGCCAGGTCGGCGTGCCCTACCTCGTCGTCTTCTTGAACAAATGCGACGCGGTGGACGACCCCGAACTGCTCGAGCTGGTCGAACTCGAAGTCCGCGAGCTGCTCAAGAGCTACCAGTTCCCCGGCGACGATGTCCCGGTCATCCGCGGCTCCGCCCTCGGCGCCCTCAACGGCGAAGAGAAGTGGGAGAAGTCAGTGGACGACCTCATGGCGGCGGTGGACAGCTACATCCCCGTTCCCCAGCGCGACGTTGACAAGCCCTACCTGATGCCGGTCGAGGACATCTTCTCGATCTCCGGCCGCGGCACCGTCGTCACCGGACGCATCGAACGCGGCAAGGTGAAGGTGGGCGAGGAAATCGAAATCGTCGGCTTCCGTCCGACCACGAAGAAAGTGGTCACCGGAATCGAGATGTTCAAGAAGCAGCTCGACGAGGGCCTGGCCGGCGACAACGCGGGCCTGCTCTTGCGCGGCACGGAAAAAGACGACGTCGAGCGCGGCATGGTTCTGGCCAAGCCCGGCTCGATCACGCCCCACACCAAGTTCAAGGCCGAAATCTACGTTCTGACCAAGGAAGAGGGAGGCCGTCACACGCCCTTCTTCAAGGGCTACCGCCCGCAATTTTACATGCGCACCACCGACGTCACCGGCGTGGCCGAGCTGCCCGACGGCACCGAGATGGTGATGCCCGGCGACAACGTGTCGCTGGTGATTGAGCTGATCACCCCGGTCGCGATGGAAAAGGGCCTCCGCTTCGCCATTCGCGAAGGCGGACGCACCGTCGGCGCCGGCAGCATCTCAGAGATTCTTCAGTAGTAAAGGGTATCGAAGCTATAGAGGTTCCCCATGCGCGAAATCGTCACATTGCAATGTCCGGACTGTAAGCACCGGAACTATTCCACTACCAAGAACCGGAAGACGACCACCGACCGGCTCGAATTCAAGAAGTTCTGTCCCAAGTGCCGCAAGCACACGCCGCATAAGGAGACGAAGTAAACTGGGAAGAGATCGTCTCTTCCAAACGCTACAGGGGTATAGGTTCAACGGCTAGACCGTCGGTCTCCAAAACCGAATGTGGGGGTTCGAATCCCTCTACCCCTGCCAAGTTTTTTCAATATTATGGCCAGCGCAGTCACCCAATCCGATTCCGGCGGCAAAGTCAAGAAGGACCTGGCGGTTCGCCTCAAAACCTTCTACGGCGATGTCCGCTCGGAAATGAAAAAAGTCACGGTCCCCTCCTGGAAAGAAGTCCAGGGCACCACCGGCGTGGTGCTGGTGACGGTGGCCATTTTCGGTGTCTTCTTTTACATCGTGGACAAAATCCTCCTCTGGGCGGTGGATGCGATCATTGTTCACTTCTCTCGCTAGCTCCTATGGCGGAAAAACTCTGGTACATTATCCACGCCTACTCGGGCTTCGAAAAGAAAGTCGCCGAGAGCCTCAAGGGCCGCATCGAGGCCTTCGGGCTTGGTGACAAGATCGGTCAAGTCCTGATTCCGACCGAGGAAGTGGTCGAGCACCGGGGCGGCAAGAAGATCCAGTCCTCGCGCATGTTCTATCCCGGCTATGTGCTGGTCGAACTCGCGACGGCCGAGAACGGCCATGTCGAGGACGAGCTCTGGCACGTGGTGAAAAACACCCCCCGTGTCGCCGGCTTCGTCGGCAGTGGGCAGTACCCGACGCCGCTGTCCGCCGAAGAGATCGCCCAAATTCAGCATCGCATCGAAACCGGGGGCGAGAATCCCCGCCTGCACGTCAAGTTTGACAAGAACGAAACGGTGAAAATCACCGACGGTCCGTTCGCCACCTTTACCGGCGTGGTGGACGAGATCAACGCCGACCGCGAAACGCTCAAAGTCATGGTCACGATTTTTGGACGTCAAACCCCGGTCGAGCTGGAATTCGCACAAGTGGAAAAGGTTTAAACCATGGCCAAGAAAATTCAAGCCCAAGTCAAGCTGCAGATTCCGGCCGGCAAGGCCACCCCGGCCCCCCCGGTCGGCACCGCCCTCGGTCCGCACGGGCTCAACCTGATGGAGTTCTGCAAGGCCTTCAACGCCCGCACCTCGGCCAAGGAACTCGACGGCATGTCGGTGCCCGTCGTGATCACGATTTTCAACGACCGCTCGTTCACCTTCATCACCAAAACCCCGCCCGCCGCCGACCTCATCAAGAAGGCCGCCGGCGTGGCCAAGGGCTCGGCCACTCCCAACAAGGACAAGGTCGGCAAGCTAACCGCCAAGCAAATCGAAGACATCGCCCGCACTAAGATGCCCGACCTCAATGCGGCCTCGCTCGAAGCCGCCGTGCGCAGCATGCGCGGCACCGCTCGCAGCATGGGCATCGACGTCGCTTAAGCATCAGGTATTTAGAAGGAAATTCCAATGGCAAAAACCGGCAAAAAAATCGTGACCGCGCGCAAGCAAGTCGAGACGCGCAGCTATCCGCTCACCGAAGCGGTGCCGCTGCTGCAAAAAGTGAAGTTCGCCAAGTTCGACGAAACCGTCGAGCTCAATATCCGCCTGGGTGTTGACCCCCGCCACGCCGATCAAATGGTGCGCGGAACGGTTGTCCTGCCCCACGGCCTGGGCAAGAGCAAAAAGGTGTTGGTCATCGCCAGCGGCGAAGAGAAACTGGCCGAGGCCAAGGCTGCCGGCGCCGACTACATCGGCGGCGACGAAACCGTGGACCGCATCCAGAAGGAAAACTGGACCGACTACGACGCCGTCATCGCCACGCCCGACATGATGCGCTCCGTTGGTAAGCTCGGCAAGGTGCTCGGCCCCCGCGGCCTCATGCCCAACCCGAAAACCGGCACCGTGACCTTCGACCTGGCTAAAGCCATCGCCGAAATCAAGGCCGGCAAGGTCGAGTTCCGCACCGACAAGCAGGGACTCATCCACGCCGCCGTCGGCAAAATCAGTTTCCCCGCCGATCGCCTGGTGGAAAACGCCCAGACCCTGCTGCACAGCATCCTCCGCGCCAAGCCGCCCGCGGCCAAGGGCAAGTATCTGCGCAGCGTCTATCTAAATTCGACCATGGGACCGGGCATCCAGCTCGACACCTCGGCCGCCGAAGCGGCGGCGAAGGCATAACGCAATGGCACTCACCAAGGCACAAAAACAAGTCAAGCTCGAGGCTCTGCAAGTCGAGCTCAGCAAGGCGACCACCCTCATCCTCACCGGCTTCAGCGGCCTCACCGTCGAGCAGGATTTCGAGTTGCGCAAGCAACTCCGCCAGGCGGGCGGCCACTACCGCGTGGTGAAAAACAGTTTGGCCGAGCGGGCCTCGAAGGGCTCGCCGGCGGGAAAAATTCTGGCATCGCTCAAGGGCGTCAGCTCCATCGCCTACACCTCCGGTGACGGCGTGGCGCTGGCCAAGGCGCTGCAGAAGTACGTCAAGGACAATCCCGGCGTCGTGGTCAAGGCGGGCGTGGTTGAAGGCACCGCCATCAGCGCCGCCGAAGTCGCGCAACTCGCGCAAACGCCCTCCAAGGAAGAGCTGTACGCCAAGCTCCTCTTTCTTATCCAAGCTCCAGCCCAGCGCCTGGTCACGGTGCTGGCTGCCACCGGCCGCTCGACCGCGGTCGTCATCGACCAAGCCGTGCAAGCCAAAAAGTTTGCCGAATAGTTTACTTTCAAATGTCCGAAGGAGAATCGTGTAATGGCTGATCTACAAACCCTGGTTGAATCCATCAAGAACCTGACCCTGCTCGAAGCTTCCCAACTGGTGAAGAAGTTGGAAGAGGAATTGGGCGTTTCCGCCGCCGCCGCCGCCCCCGTGGCCGCCGCCGGTGGTGGCGGCGCCGCCGCCGCCGCTCCGGCCGAGGAGAAGACCGAGTTCACCGTCGTCCTCACCGCCGTCGGCGCCAACAAAATCAATGTCATCAAGGTCGTGCGCGAAGTCACCAGCCTGGGCCTCAAGGAAGCCAAGGACCTGGTCGATGGCGCGCCCAAGACCATCAAGGAAGGCGTCAGCAAAGAGGAGGCCGCCAGCATCCAGAAGAAATTCGCCGATGCCGGCGCCACGGTCGAAGTCAAGTAGGGTCGCGACAATCAGGCTAACGGTGCGGGTGCCGGCGTTGCGAGCAACGTCCCGGCGCCCGCGCCATCTTGTTTTTTTACGTAGCAGTCAGTGAAAGAGGAGTCGCCCATGACTACACCCACCACGCCCCATCAGGATGGAACCCCGACCCGCACCGATTTTTCCAAAATCCCCACCGCCATCCAGATTCCGAACCTGATCGAAGTCCAACGCCAGAGCTACGAGCGCTTCCTGCAAATGGATCTGCTGCCCGGCGAGCGCGCCGACGGCGGCCTGCAGTCGGTGTTCAACTCGGTTTTCCCGATCTCCGACTTCCGCGGCGTCTCCCAGCTTGACTTCGTTGACTACTCGATCGGCAACTGGGAGTGCAAGTGCGGCAACCTCCGCGGCCTGCACCACCTCCGCTCCACCTGCCGTAATTGCGGCGCCACCATCATCACCGATCCCTTCCACGCCGGCGAAATCCTGTGCGAGGCCTGCGGCACCTACAACGCCAACGTGCCCACGTTCTGCAACAAGTGCGGCGACCCGGTCGGCCTCCAGCTCAAAAACGACGTCACCGAGTGCGAGGACAAGGGCTCGACCTACTCCGCCCCGCTGAAGGTCACAATCCGCCTCTCCATCTACGACAAGGATCCCGAGACCGGCGCCAAGACCGAACGCGACATCAAGGAGCAGGAAGTTTTCTTCGGCGACATTCCGCTGATGACCGACAACGGAACCTTCATCATCAACGGCACCGAGCGCGTCATCGTCAGCCAGCTCCACCGCTCGCCGGGCGTGTTCTTCGAGAGCGCCAACCAGCGTACGTATTTCCTGGGCAAGATCATCCCCTACCGCGGCAGCTGGGTCGAGTTCGAATTCGACGCCAAGAATCTGCTCTACGTCCGCATTGACCGCAAGCGCAAATTCCTGGCCAGCATTTTCCTCCGCGCCCTCGGCCTCCGTTCCGACGAGGAAATCCTTCGCACCTTCTACACGGTCGAGAAGGTCGCCCTTCGCGGCGGCAAACTCTACTGGCAGCTCGACCCCGCCCGCGAACCCGAGAAGCAGACCAACCTGCTGGGCCAGAAGCTCTCCCATCGCATTCTCAACGCCAAGGGCGATGAAATGGTCCATGCCGGACGCCAACTTCGTGTGCCCGCCCTCCGCGAACTGCAAAAGGCCAAGGTCGCCGAGTTCGAAGTGGACGCCGTTGACCTCGAAGGCGCCTTCACCGCGCAGGACATCGTCAACCGCGAGAGCGGGGAAGTGTTGGTCGAGGCCAACAGCGAAATCAAGTGGGCCGATGTCGCCAAGTACATCAACGCCGGCCTCACGGAACTGCATCTGTTCTTCCCCGAGCGCGACGTGGTCGGCAATATCATCAGCGCCACGCTCCGCAAGGATGCGGTCAAGACTACCCAGGAAGCGCTGATCGAAATCTACCGCAAGCTCCGCCCCGGCGACCCGCCGACGCTCGACACCGCGCGCGCGCTTTTCGAGGGCATGTTCTTCGACGCCCGCAAGTACGACTTTAGCCGCGTCGGCCGCTTGAAGTTCAACATCAAGCTGTACGACAACGCCCAGGCCACCTCGCTCGACAAGCGCACGCTCGACCCCGAGGATTTTTACGCCACCATCAATTACCTGCTCAAGCTGCGCCGCGGCGAGGGCGCGGTGGACGATATTGATCACCTCGGCAACCGCCGTGTCCGCGCCGTCGGCGAGCTGCTCGAGAACCAGTTCCGCATCGGTTTAGTGCGCATGGAGCGGGCCATTAAAGAGAAGATGTCCGTGTTCCAGGAAATGGCTACGGCTATGCCGCACGATTTGGTGAATGCCAAGCCGGTGATGGCCGCCATCCGCGAGTTCTTCGGCTCGAGCCAGCTCTCGCAGTTCATGGAGCAGACCACTCCGCTGAGCGAGATTCCCCACAAGCGCCCACTCTCCGCCCTCGGGCCGGGCGGCCTCACGCGCGAGCGCGCCGGTTTCGAGGTGCGCGACGTGCACCCGACCCACTACGGCCGGGTGTGCCCGATCGAGACCCCGGAAGGTCCGAACATCGGCCTGATCAACTCGCTCGCGCTGTACGCGCGCACCAACGAGTACGGGTTCCTGGAGACGCCGTACCGCAGAGTCGACGCGGGCCGCGTCACCAACGAGATCGTGTTCCTCTCGGCGATCGACGAGGGCCAGTACGTGATCGCCCAGGCCAACGCGGCGCTCGACAAGAAGGGGAAGTTCACCGACGAGCTGGTGTC
>JANWLQ010000221.1 GCA_025450725.1 Terriglobales bacterium | reverse complement strand
TGCGACCAAAATCATATTGCGTGGCAACGCCCGCTGCTTCTCGGTGGGCGCCGACTTAAACTTGATCCGCGAACTTGACGCTCCCACTGCCTGGTCGCTCGCCCGCCAAGGTCAGCACTGGCTTACCCGCATCGCCCAATCGCCAGCGCCCTTCATCGCGATGGTCGAGGGCTACTGCCTCGGCGGTGGACTCGATCTCGCGCTCGCCTGCAGCACTCGCCTCTGCGCGCCCGGCGCCTACTTCGGCCATCACGGCGCGAAACTCGGTCTGGTCACGGGCTGGGGCGGCACCCAACGCCTTCCCCGCCTCATCGGACCTGCCCGCACCCTCGAACACGTCCTCGCCGCCGAAGGCTGGACCGCCGAACAAGCCGTGGAAGAAGGCCTCGCCCAATGGCTTAATAAAGCACACGGCAGCGCTCGGATGCGTAGCGCACCAACGTTCGATCCATCGTAACTAAGGTCAAATCTTCAACTATCGCCTGCGCAACCAGCGCCCGATCGAACGGGTCGTGATGAAGTCGCGGCAGGTCATACACCGCGGCAATATGCTTCTCTTGTACGGCAAGTGTGCGCCCGCCCAAATGAGCCAACGCGTTGGCCCACCACTGGTGCGGGTTCGCAATGGGAAGTCGCCCCTTGCCACATTTGATGATGACCTCCCAATAGCAAATTACACTTAGCCAATTCGGCCCGGAAACGAGCGCCGCTCGGATCTGTGGCGACAGACCTTCAGGTCCCAACGCGCCGGCAAGGGCCACATTGGTATCCACCAAAAAACCCTTCAATAGTTGTCCTCGTCAAAATCGTCGATCGGGTCGTCAAAATCAGCCGGCACTTCGTACTGTCCCTTGGCCCAGCCCCACTGAATCTCTTTCTTCTCATGCGGAGGCACCGTCAACTCGGCCACCGGCTTGCCGTGGCGGGTGATGATGACCTTTTCGCCCTGCTCGACTGCGCGGATCAAGCTTGGCAACTGATCCTTTGCTTCCGCTATGCCGATATTCACATCTAAATTATAGCCATAATTTATGGCCATCGCAACTCTGGCGTGCCATAATGTCTGCTACGAAATGGACTTACTCCTCATCGGCTACGGCAAAATGAACCGGCTGGTGGCTGAATTGGCCGCCGAGCAAGGCCATCGCGTAGTCAAGACAATGGACCAAGGCGATGCCTGGACATCAGGTTGGACACCCGGACTGGTCGCCATTGACTTCAGCGTGCCCGCCGCCGTACTTGAAAATCTCGAACGCTGCATGCTCGCCGGAATCCCGCTCGTGATCGGGACCACCGGCTGGTACGACCAGCTTGATCGCGCCCGCACGCTGGTTGATGCGGCGCAAGTCGGCGCTGTGTATGGCGCCAACTTCTCCGTCGGTGTGCGTGCGTTTTACCGTGTGGTTGCGGCGGCGGCGGCGGCATTGCCGGCCGAATACGAATCGTTCGTGTGGGAAGCGCACCATCGCCGCAAGCTCGACGCACCATCGGGAACGGCGCTACAGCTCGCCGAGGTGCTCAACGCCGGCGGACACTCGGCTGTTTCAGTGGCTAGCAACCGCGCCGGTTTCATCCCCGGAACCCACACCGTCGGCTTCGACGGCCCCGACGACACGCTCACCCTCACCCACACCGCGCGTTCCCGCCGCGGATTCGCCGCCGGCGCTCTCACCGCCGCGCGCTGGGTGCTCGACAAACGCGGGTTGCACGAGTTTGGGGAGATACTGGGCTTATGAAGACAAGCTCGCCCTTTCGCGGATGCGGCACCGCGCTGGTCACTCCGCTTCAGGCCGATCAATCCATTGACGAAGACGCGTACCGCAAGCTCATCCGCTTTCAGATCGAACAGGGCATTGACTTCCTTGTCCCCTGCGGCACCACCGGTGAAACGCCGACGCTGAATGCCTCCGAGCACCTCCGCCTGATCACCATCGCCGTCGAAGAATCGAAAGCCGCGCAAACCGCTGGCCGTCGCGTGCCCGTGCTGGGCGGTGCCGGCGGCAACAACACCGCGCATGTGGTCGAACTAGCACGACAACTCGAAGCGCTCGGCGCCGACGGGGTGCTAAGCGTCGCCCCGTATTACAACAAGCCCACGCAAGAGGGCTTGTATCAGCACTTCGCCGCCGTAGCCGCCGCTGTCAAGGTGCCGGTTGTCCTCTACAACGTGCCCGGTCGAACCAGCAGCAACATCGAAGCCGCGACCACGCTGCGTCTTGCCGCCATCCCCAATATTGTCGCGGTCAAGGAAGCCTCCGGCAGCCTCGCCCAAATGTCGGCCATTCTCGCCGCCGCGCCCGCCGGCTTTGACGTACTCAGCGGCGACGACGCGATTACCCTGCCCCTCATCGCACTCGGTGGCCAGGGCCTGGTCAGCGTGGCTTCTAATGAAATCCCCGGCCCCATGGCGCGCATGGTGAAGCTGGCGCGCGCCGGCGACTTCCAAGCCGCGAGGGCGCTGCACTTTCAATACCTGCAACTCATGGAAGTAAACTTCATCGAATCCTCGCCAGGGCCGGTGAAATACGCCCTCTCCCGCATGGGCTACTGCCAGGAAGTCTTCCGCCTCCCCATGGTTCCGGTCAGTCCCGCCAGCCGGCAGAAAATTGATGCCGCTATGAAAGCCGCGGGACTGTGAAATCCGAATCGCTCGCCGGGCGCATTGAACGTCTGGCAGCCTTGGCCGACCTCCAGTCCGAACGCGCCTCCGCGCTGGAAGCGTTTGCCGAATTGGTCTTCGAATTGAATTCCGGCCGAGCCCGCGCCGCGGTTCCCGTCGCCCATGGATGGCAAACGCAAACCTGGGTCAAGCAGGGCATCCTGCTCGGCTTTCGCTTGGGCAAGCTCGTCGCCCACGATTCGCCGCATCCCTTCGGCTTCTACGACAAAGACACGCTGCCACTGCGCCATTGCACCGCCGCCGATCAAGTCCGCATCGTCCCCGGCGGCACCTCGGTTCGCGATGGCAGCTTCCTCGCGCCCGGCGTCATTATCATGCCCCCCGCCTACGTCAACATCGGTGCCTTCATCGGCCCCGGAACATTGATTGATTCCCATGCCCTCGTGGGATCATGCGCCCAGATCGGCGCCCGGGTTCACCTCAGCGCCGCGGCGCAAATCGGCGGCGTGCTCGAGCCCATTAACGCGTCGCCTGTGATTGTCGAGGACGACGTCCTAATCGGCGGCAACTGCGGCGTATATGAGGGCACGCGTGTCGGCCAAGGGGCTGTGCTCGCCGCCGGAACCATCCTGACCCGCTCCACCCCGGTCTACGATTTAGTGCGCGAAACTATCTATCGCGCCGAAGGCGACCACCCGCTCATCATTCCGTCCAACGCCGTCGTCGTTCCCGGCTCGCGCGCCGTCACCCGCGGCAAAGGCCCGGAATGGGGATTGTCGCTGGCGACCCCGGTCATCGTGAAATACCGCGACGAAAAAACCGCCCACGCCACCGAACTCGAATCCTGGCTCCGATAAAACCGGCAGCCCTTTTAATGCAGATAACGCTTTGAGAGCATCCAATGTGGAACGGAGCGAACAGTCGCGGTGCGCACGACGCTTGTATTGGACGCTGATCTGATCGCAACGGCCCAAGCCTACACGGGCCTTAAAGATAATTCAGCGCTGGTTCGCGAGGCGCTGCGGGCGCTGATCGAACGCGAGGCGGCCCGGCGGCTTGCCCGGATGGGGGACTCTTTCCTGCAGCAAAACTGCCTGTGCGCCGCCGACAGAAACGGCCGTAACGCTGGCGGCAATTTGTTGCGTCTACTTCTTCTTGCCGAGGGCGTTGTAGGCCAGCGTCAGGTGCGACTTGTAGCGGTCCGCGGCGTTGTGATGCAGCACGCCCTTCTGAATGGACTTGTCAATCTGGGCGATCGTCGGCAAATACAACTGGTCGGCGGTCGCGCGGTCCTTTTCGTCGAGCGCGGTGCGCAGCTTCTTCACCGCGGTGCGGAGACGGCTGGCGTTGCTGCGATTGCGGGCGGTGCGGACACGAGTCTCGCGTACCCGCTTGAGAGCGGAGGGATGATTGGCCATGTTCTTCCTGACTATTGTAAGCCAGCCGCTTATACTTAGCAAATGAATGAAGAAGCCGTGATCGTGGCCGGCGTCCGCACCCCAGTCGGACGCTTTTTAGGTGGACTTGCCCCGTTGACCGCCCCCAAGCTGGGTGCCGTCGCCGTGCGCGAGGCGGTCAGGCGCGCCGGACTCAAACCTGAACAAATTGACGAATGCATCATGGGCAATGTCGTGCAGGCTGGCTTGGGCCAAAACCCTGCCCGCCAGGCAGCGCTGCTTGGTGGATTGGCGCCCCACGTCGGCGCCCTGACCATCAACAAAGTATGCGGCTCCGGCCTCAAGGCCGTGGCTCTTGCCGCCCAGGCAGTCAAGCTCGGTGATTCCGAAATCGTCGTCGCTGGCGGCATGGAATCCATGTCGAACTGCCCCTACCTGTTGCCCGGCGCTCGCAATGGCTACCGTATGGGCAACGGTGAATTGGTGGACTCGATGATCCACGACGGCCTGTGGGACGCCTACGAGAACTACCACATGGGCAACACCGGCGAGCTCGTCTCCGAAAAATACCACGTCAGTCGCGAACAGCAGGACGCCTATGCCCTCGAAAGCCACCGCAAAGCTTTGGCAGCCATGGCCGAGGGACGCTTCGACAGCCAGATCGTCCCGGTCGAAATCCCGCAAAAGAAAGGCGATCCGGTCGTGATCTCGAAGGATGAAGGCCCCCGCGCCGACACCACCATTGACGCTCTGCGCAAGCTCAAGCCGGCGTTCAAGAAAGACGGCACCGTCACCGCCGGCAACGCCCCTGGCGTCAACGATGGCGCCGCGGCGGTGGTCGTGACCACAGCCGCCCGCGCGCAGAAATTGGGGCTGAAGCCCCAGTTCAAGATCGTCGCCCAGGCCACCAGCGGCCTCGAGCCCAAGTGGGTCATGATGGCGCCGGTCGAGGCGGTGAAAAAGCTCTGGCAGCGCACCGGCTGGAAAGCAGGCGACGTGGACCTCTACGAAATCAACGAGGCGTTCTCCGTCCAGGCGGTCGCCGTCGTGGCCGAGCTCGGCCTCGATATGGCGCGTGTCAACGTCAATGGCGGCGCCGTTGCCCTGGGCCATCCCATCGGCGCCAGCGGCGCCCGCGTGCTCGTGACCTTGATGTATGAAATGCAGCGCCGTGGCGCGAAACGCGGCATCGCCGCGCTGTGTCTCGGCGGCGGCAACGCCGTCGGAATGGCTATCGAATCGCTGTAGACAAAGGAACCTCCATGAAAATTGAACAGGTGGCAGTGATCGGCGGCGGCGCCATGGGCAATGGCATCGCCCATGTGCTCGCCAAATACGGCGTAAATGTGGTTCTTGTTGAAGCCAATGCCGACGCGTTGGCGAGGGCGCGCACGACGATCGAGAAAAATCTGGCGCGCGAAGTGGCCAAGGGCAAGCTCACCTCGCCCGAGGCTGAGGCCGCACTGTTGCGCGTTACCCCGGCCGTTGACCTCGCCGTGACCGCTGATTGTCAATTAGCGATCGAGGCCATCCCCGAGCGCGTCGAGTTGAAGGTTCCGCTCTTCCAACGGCTCGACGCGCTGCTCGCGCCCGAGGCGATTCTCGCCTCCAACACGAGTTCCATCTCCATCACCGAACTCGCGGCCGCGACCAAACGCGCCGACCGCTTCATCGGCATGCACTTCATGAATCCGGTCCCGGTCATGAAGCTGGTGGAAGTGATCTGCGGCCTCGCCACCAGCGAGCCTACCACGGCGGCGGTGCGCGAGCTCGCGCTGCGCCTGGAGAAAACTCCGGTCGAGGTGCGCGACTATCCCGGTTTTATCTCCAACCGCGTGCTGCTGCCCATGCTCAACGAGGCCATCTTTTGCGTCATGGAAGGTGTGGCCTCGCCCGAGGCGATTGACGAGATCATGAAGCTGGGCATGGCTCATCCCATGGGTCCCCTGACCCTGGCCGATTTTATCGGTCTCGATGTGTGCCTCAACATCATGGAAGTGCTCCACAAGGGATTGGGCGACGATAAATATCGCCCCTGCCCGCTGTTGCGCCAGATGGTCGCCGCCGGCCGCCTCGGCCGCAAGACCGGCCACGGCTTCTACCGCTACTGAAGTAACACCGAAACTCCACTGGCATTTCCCGAGTTGCTGGAGTATGCTCGCCAGCATGGGCCGCCGGTTGTTGCTTGCGTGCCTGGTATTCATCCTCGCCGCGGCGGCGGTTGAGCCGGTTTACCGGGTTGATGGCGATACGCTATTCATTCCCGCCGATGGGGTGGCGATCAGCGCCTACAACGGACATGTGCTCTGGCGCCATCCGCGCTACAACGGACAAACGTATACCGATGGCCACGGCCTGTTGCTCGTCTCCTGGATTATGGCGGCCGAAACGGCGCTGCACGGCCGCTACACCCGCTTCTGCCGGCTGAGCGCCAACGACGGCAAGAATCTTTGGTGCCGCGATTATCCTGACGTTCAGCAATGGAGCACCGACGCCAATGGACAGCTCTGGTATCTCCATACTACCGCCCGCCTCGATGTGTTATCCATCGCCGACGGCAAGATTCAACGCGCGTTCAGTCTGGACGAAGTGAACCGCGCCAGCGAAGCTTACCACCTCATGTCGCTGCCCGGCGGCGGCGCGCTGGTGATGGCTCATGGCAATGGACGCACTCTGACCTACCGCCCCGGCGCGAACGCACTGGTCCCCCAGGAACTACCGGCGGCCGTCTATCCGTTCCTCGGAACCGGCAGCGGACTCTTGTTGTACGCGAAGGAAAAGGGCGAGTTCTTTCTCGCGGCGCCGCTCAAGGCGCTCTTCCATCTCCATGCACGAGCGCCCGAGGTGAGTGCCTTCCCCCGCGCAACGCTCGACTCCAATGGCTTCGTCTTCACCGACTGGCAGGGAACTGATCCCGTGCTCCGCGGCGGTAGCTACGATGGTCAGGTGTGGCAGGTGCCGCGCCAATCCGGCGACGCCGAGTTGGCTCTCTCCACCAGCACCGCCGTTCTGCTCGCACCCAGCCGTCTCGCCGCCTGGGACCGCAACTCGGGCGCGCCCCGCTACACCCAGGCGCTGCCCAGCGAACCGCGCGCCCTGCACTGCCAGGACGACGACCTTGTGCTGGTCTCCAACTCCGACGTCCGCCTGCTCGACGCCGCCACCGGCGACGAACGCTGGCGCGTCTACGAGCACGAGGGCCCGCTGGCCGCCATTGCCTCCTCCACGGTGGATTTCTGGGAAGACGCCGGCACCCTGATCGGCCTCGACCGCGGCGACGGAACATTGCTCTGGCGCGTTCGCTTCAAACTCTAGCCCGCTCCCCCCAAATGCATGTATTTTCGTCTTTTCTTCGCCCTATCGCCCGTGCTATGATCCGGTCATGATGGACGAACGTACTCGCGCTATTGATGCCGCTCTCTCGCAAATCGAAAAACAATTCGGCAAGGGTTCGATTATGCGACTGGGCAATAAAGATGCCATTGTTCCGATCGCCATCATTCCCACCGGCGCGCTCTCGCTCGACGCCGCGCTGGGCGTCGGAGGCGTGCCCCGCGGACGCGTAATCGAAATCTTCGGGCCGGAATCCTCCGGCAAGACCACGCTCACCTTGCAGATCATCGCGCAGGCGCAAAAGACCGGCGGCATGGCCGCCTTCATTGACGCCGAGCACGCGCTCGATCCCAACTACGCCCGCAAGTTGGGGGTGGACATTGACAATCTATTGGTCTCACAGCCCGACTGGGGCGAGCAGGCGCTTGAGATCGCCGAAGCACTGGTCCGCTCCAGCGCGGTGGATGTGCTGGTGATTGACTCGGTGGCGGCGCTCGTGCCCAAGGCCGAGCTGGACGGCGAAATGGGCGACTCCCACGTCGGTCTGCAAGCCCGCCTGATGTCGCAGGCGCTGCGCAAGCTCACCGCCCTCGTCTCGAAGTCCCGCACCTCGCTCATCTTTATCAATCAAATTCGCGAGAAGATCGGCGTCATGTTCGGATCGCCTGAAACCACCACCGGTGGCCGCGCGCTCAAGTTCTACTCCTCGGTGCGCATTGACATCCGCCGTATCGCCGCGATTAAGGATGGTGAAGCCGTGATCGGCAACCGCACCCGCGCCAAGGTGGTCAAGAACAAGGTGGCCTCGCCCTTCCGCGAAGCCGAGTTCGACATCATGTACGGCGAGGGCATCTCCATCACCGGCGACCTGATTGATCTCGGCACCGAGAAAAACGTGGTGGAGAAATCCGGCTCCTGGTATTCGTACAAAGGTGAGCGCATCGGCCAGGGCCGCGAGAACGCCAAGACCTACCTGACCGAGCACCCCGAAATGCTCGCCCGCCTCGACACCGAAATGCGCAAGCTCCTTGGCCTGCCGCTTGCCACCCCCGAACCCGCGCCTCCGGCCAGCGTGCCCGAACAAAAGACCAAGGCGGCGCCCGCGCGCTAGGCGACCGTTATTTCACGATTCGTACTTTTAGAATCTTATCTAGTGCCGGGAAGTGGGAGTCCAGGTAGCGGTTTCCCCCTTCGAAAAGCGCATCCTGATGCCCGGCGCGGATACCGCCGCCCGATTTTTCGCCATACGAGGAGTTGAGCTGGTCGGCCACCTCCATGCCGCTCGTGATCTCGCCAAAGGGCGCGAATCCTTGGCTGTCCTGCGGTATGTTGTCGCGTAGGTTGATGTAGAGCTCGGTCGTGCGTCCGTTGGGGACGGCAAACGCGAAAGCGATCGTGCCCCGAAGGTTTTTCTGGAACGGCGGCGAATCGTCAGGAAAGGTCCGGGTACGCCAGGCATGGGCGACCGCCGGCTTGCCGGCAATCCCGAACTGTGCCCAGCGTCCCGCCACCACGCGGAAGAAACGCGAGTTGTCGAAGTAATGATCGCGCACCAGCGTGTAGAAGCGATCGGCCGCATGCGGCGCCCAGGCGCGGGTGACCGCGATGATGATGTCGCCCTTAGTGGTCGTCATCTTCACTTGATACCGCGGCGGCGACGATACTTGGGCCTGCGCCAGCAAGCTGCCGCCCATCAGCAGCACGAAGGTTAGTTTTACAATTGTTTTTCGACCAAGTACCATTGCTTTACTTTAAGTCCCGTGTCGGCCACGCGCTTTTCCGCATCCGCCTGGGTTTGCGGCGGCGGCAGCACCACCGTTCCGCCCGTCTTCCAATCCGCCGGCGTGGAGACGCCATGCGCGTCAGTCGTCTGCAGCGCGCTGAAGACGCGCAGCAGCTCGTCCACGCTCCGCCCGGTGGATTGCGGGTAGTAGAGAATGGCCCGGATCACCTGCTTCGGGTCAATAAAAAACACCGCCCGAATCGGCGCTGTATCGCTCGTCGCCGGGTGGATCATGCCGAAGCTCTGCGCCACCTTCATGTCCAGGTCGGCGACCACCGGGAAGGGAATCTTAACCCCGCCCGTTTCCTCCATGCTGCGCACCCAGGCGATGTGGCTGAATACGCTATCAATGCTGATGCCAATCGGCTGCACGTTCAACGCCTGAAACTCGGCGTAGCGGCGGGCGAACGCCATAAACTCGGTGCTGCATACCGGAGTGAAATCGGCGGGATGCGAAAACAACATCACCCATTTGCCCTTGTAATCGCTCAGGCGGATCACGCCGTGGGTGGACTTGGTTTCAAAATCGGGAGCCGCTTCATTAATCCGCGGCAGGGAACCAGAATTGTCTGCGCTCATACGTCCTCATTTCAATGCGTAAGGGAAAATAAAAAACCCACCGCGCGGGTGGGTTCGACAATCAATATCGCTGGATGCGCGAACCCTAGCCGGAGTGCTGGTGCGAACAACAACAATCGAGCCGGGTAACGCGAGTCATGGTCACATCATACAATAGAGTGTGAATTCGCCCCTTCAATCGCCACTGCTGGCTGAGATTCCCTGGCTCGAGCACGGCTTCGGAACCCGCCGCAACCGGCCTCCGGAAGACGCGATCCTGCTGCGGCATGTTCACAGCGCTCTCGTTTGGCGCGACCCTGCCCCGGCCACCGCCGGTGACGCCCAGTTCACCCGCCGCCGCGGGCGCCGACTCGCCGTGCGCACCGCCGATTGTGTGCCCATCCTCATGGTGGACACGCGCCGCCGCGCCGTCGCCGCCGTCCACGCCGGCTGGCGCGGCACGCTCGCCCGCATCGGGGAAAAAACTTTGGGCGAAATGCGGGCCGCGTTCTCGACCAACCCCGCTGACGTGCGCGTCGCCATCGGCCCCAGCATTCGCGCCTGCTGCTACAACGTCGGTGAAGAGGTGCACGCCGCCTTCCGCTCCCGCTTCGCCTACGCCGACGAACTCTTCCGCGCCGAAGAGGACGACCCGGTGCGCAACCGGTATCCCGCCGTGTTCATGACCGGCGCGCCTCCCGGCCATCCCTACGACCCGCGCTGGAATCGCCAGCAACCCGCCCGCCTCGACCTCGCCCAAGCCAATGCAAGGCAGCTGCTCGACGCAGGCGTTTCAGTTGCCGCAGTAAATATCCTTGACCATTGCACCGCCTGTGACCGGCGCCGCTTCTACTCCCATCGGCGCGGCGATGCGGGTAGGATGATTTCGACCATTGCAATTGCGGAAAAAAGGGTCTAGGCTAAAGTCAATCTCGGGCAGTTGAATCCAGTAGGGCGCGGACAGACCTCCCCGCGCCCTATATTTGTTGACACAGAGTATTCACATGCGCTCGATCGCCATCGTCTTCGGATTTCTTCAAGGTACCTGGGATATGGTGGATGGTTTGAATCGAGTGGTCACCGGCGGTTTCCTGCCTTTTCACGAATGGCTCGCGCCTGGCGCGCATGCCGCCTGGCTGCTGGTCATCGTCGGCGCCGGGTGGATGTTGGCGGGCAATGTGTTTCTTTTCCAAACGCCGGCAGCCACCGAGTCCTCCGTGGGAGGAGATCGAGGTGGGGGGGCGCGAAATTCCGAAGGGCGGCCCGCTGCCGTCAAGCGAATTCCGCCGGAACTTCGCTCCGCTGTTGCCGAAGACGGCGGCAGCGACGCAGCATCGCGGAGTCGCGGCGGGTTGGAGCGAAGAGAGGCGAGCCTCGCCAACACGCGCGCCCGCTCCGGCTTTCTCGCGATGATCATCGTCAGCTCGTACTATGCCGGGTGGCTGGTGCTGCTGCCGGTGGCGCAACTGGCGCTGCTGCTGATCGAGGCGTCGAGAACTTCCAGATCCTCCAGCCGCAACGGCGCCGCTGCCTGAATGTCGCTGTAGCCGCCCTCGGCATTGGCCTTCAGATAATCGGCGTGGGCCCGCTCCCAGGCCTGACCGTCGGGCGCTCCGTACAGACTCTGGTAGAGCGGCGAACCAGGGAAGGCATAGACCGGCACCGGGCGCGAGGCCCAAATTCCGCGGTCAATCAAGGTGGTGCGCCATGCGGCGATGGCCGAGGCGTCATCGTCCGCGCCGGCAATCAGGTTGGCCTGCACCCATGGAATCGCCTGCCGCGCCGCCACCAGCAAATTGATAATGCGGTCGTTCTCCAACCGGCAACCCTTGCGCCAGCGTGCGCGGCCGTCGCTCGACACGCTCTCGATGCCACATTCCAGGGATACGCAGCCGGCCGCGCCCAGCGCCGCCAGAGTGTCCTCTTTCCACAAATCAATCCGGGTCTGGATGCCGAAGCGCACCGGCAGCGGGCACAATCCCTTGAGCAGTTCCGGGGTCGAACGCGCGCAGCCAAAAATCTCGTCAATAAAATAAATGTAGTCAATGCCCCGGCGCGCCAACCCGGCGACTTCCTCCAGCACAGTCGCCACCGGGCGCTCGCGGAAGCGGTTGCGGAACAGCGTCTTGTTGCAAAAGCTGCAGGACCAGGGGCAGCCGCGCGTGGCCTCGACCTCGGCGCCACGCCCTTCGCCACTGAACACATGGTGGCGGTGGTGCCGCCACTCGCGCGGATATTCCTGAAAGTCAATGGCCCCGAGCGCCGCCATGTCGGTTTGCTGCAATGTGCCGTTTACCCCCGCGCCCTCCGCGATGTGGTGCAACATCTGGTCGGGCTCGCCGCGCACGACAACGTCGCAGCCCGTCTTGGCGCGCGTAGTCTCCGCTGTGGCCGAACCGTGCGGGCCAATCGCCACCAGCGTGGCGTGCGGCAGTTCCGTGCGCAGCGCCTGAAACGCAGCGTGGGCAACGCGCAGTTCCGGTTGCGGGCAACGCCAAAAAAGATAGGTGGGCGCTGTGGTGACCACCACCACTTCGGCCCCAAACTCGGCCGCCCGCGCCGCCGCCGCCTCGGCCGTCAATCGCTGCAGGTGGGCGTCAATAACCAGCGCTTCATGGCCGCGCTGCCGCAACTGCTGCTGCGCATAAAACAGCTCCAGCGGCAGATGCGTCTCCTGGCAGCCGAAATAGGTCGAGCCGGTGAAATCCCAAGCCGGGTTGATGAGCGCGTATTTCACAATGTCGCCGCCAGTTCGCGGTCGTGGACAAACCCTTCCGGCGCCGGTCGCGGGGCGCAGATCCAGGTTTCCTCCTCGGGATGGGCGACGATCTCGAGCCCGGCGGTGCGCAACATTGCCTCCGCGGCGGCGCGGTTGGGAATCCACCAATTGGTCGCATCGCCGGCGAAGCTGCGCTCGATGAAATACATGCGCGGAAACCCTGGTTGCTGGAACGGCGTCGCATCCCAAAACGTGTAATCCGGCTTTACCTCGTTGTCGTCGCCCGGCTCGCCCCGCAGCATTGTCTGAAAAATCAATCGCTGACGCACCTTCTTGACCACCAGATCGAGGGCATAGAGTGGATAGCGCAGGTGGTAGAACAGGCCCATGAACAGCACGTAATCGAACTGCTGATCGAGCTCTCCCAGCGCGTAGACCGACATCTGCCGCAGGTCAATGTC
>JANWLQ010000220.1 GCA_025450725.1 Terriglobales bacterium | reverse complement strand
GATGCCCATGGCGATGACTTGATTCACGCCGGCTTCGAGATCCTGCACTTCGAGGTGGCCCCAGTCGTCGGCGATGGCGCGGGCATAGGCGCTGCCGCGGCCGGAACTGCCCCGGTAGTTCATGTTGAGCACGGCGTAACCGTGGGCGGCGAAGAGCTGATTTTCGTAATTGAAGCTGTGCGCGTCCTGGCCGTTGGGTCCGCCGTGGATGCGGAGCAGCAGCGGAATTTTTGCGCCAGCGGTGTAGCCGGGTGGGGTGGTTAGGAGGCCATCCACGATCGTGCCGTCCTGGCTTTTGGCGGTGATCTCCTGGACTTTGCCGAGGGTAAGCTGGCTGAATAATGCATCGTTTTGGTGGCTTAGTTGGCGGGGGTGGTTGTTGTCGAGCGCGTAGACTTCGGTGGCGTGATCGTCGCCGGCAACGAGCGCGGCGGTGCAGGCTTGTCCGTAGGTGATCGAGCTGACCATGACGGGCGCGGGCATCAGTTTATCCACCGAGTGGTCGGCGACGGATATCAGCGCCGGGTATTCGGAGCGATCGTCGGCGACCAGAACTTCGACCGACTTACCGTCGGGGGTAAAGTGCGGCGCAGAAACGCCGCGGTCGAGCGAGGTGCTCAATAGGGTGGGATCGTCGGCGGCATCGGTATCGACCACGGCGAGGCGCTGCTGCACGTAGGCACCCCATTTATTGGCGTCACCTTCGAGGAAGGCGATTTTGGCGCCGTCGGGCGACCAGGCCGGGCGGGAAGCTTCGGCGTAATCCTTAGCGGCGGTGAGTGCCTGTTCCTTGGCGCCGGGCTGGGCGGGGGCGACATAGAGCTGGCCATCCAACTCGCGGTCGGGCTCGGGGTCGTGATTGCTCATGAAGGCGATGCGGGTGCCTTCGGGCGACCAGGAGGGGTTGACTTCGTTGTAGTCGTCGGTGGTCAGACGCTCGGTCTTCCTGGTGGCCACGTCGAAAAGATAGATGTGGGTGTGGCGGTCGTTGAGGAAGCCGATACGGTCTTCCTTGAATTTATAACGGTCAATGACGATGGGCTTGGGCGGGTCATCGGGCTTGGTCTCGGGCGCGGGCTCCTCGACGACGAGAGCGAGGCGCTTGGAATCAGGCGACCAGGCATAGCTTTCAAGCGAACCCTTGACGGCGGTCAACTGCTGGGCTTCGCCGCCGAGGCGATTGAGAATCCAGACCTGGCTGCCTTTGGCTTCGCCGGTGCGGCTGGAGGTGAAGCTCAAATATTTATTGTCGGGCGACCAGCGGGGCGACGACTCCGAGCCCTCGCTGTTGGTCATTTGCAGATTTTGGGCGCCGTCGTAGCTCGCCATCCAGATGTGGGAGTGATGCTTGTCGGCGTTGGCGTCAATGGTGCCGACGGTGTAGGCGACGAATTTGCCATCGGGCGAGCATTGGGGATCACCGACCGAGCGCATACGGGCCATGTCGTCGAGATTGACCGGGCGTTGTTGGGCACAAGCGAGCGCGACGGAGGCGGCGATGAGGAGGCAAGTGCGAGTCCACATGGCGAAAGTCTAGCCTATAATTACCGCCATGACTAACCGGCTGTGCACGATTGCTTTGCTCGTCACAAGAATCGGTTTGGCGCAAGGCGCCAAGCATGTACCGAGTTTCAATGAGTCGCTGGAGATGCAGTCGCCGTCGGCGCCCGCCATTTCACCCGACGGGCAATGGGTTGTCTACGGGGTGCGAACCACGGACTGGGAGCAGAATGCCTACGTCACCCAGCTATGGCTCGCGGCCAGCGACGGCAGCCGGCGCTATCAACTCACGCGCGGCGCCAAGTCGGCCTCGTCGCCACGCTGGTCGCCGGACGGGAAGTGGATTGCCTTTATCGCGGAACGGCCGGCCGATACACCGCCTCCCAAGGCGGAAGACAAACCCGCGCCGCGGCAGATCTGGGTGATATCACCCGAGGGCGGGGAGGCCTGGGAATTGACGCAGCACCTGACCGATGTGGGCGAGTTTCATTGGTCGCCGGACGGAACACGGATCGCATTCACGGCGCCGGCGCCGGAGTCGGCGGCGAGCAAGAAGCGAACCAAGCGGTACAGCGATTACATGGTCTTCGAACACGACTACGCGCAGAACGAACTGCTGTCGGTGCCGGTTGTGCCGGGGCGGGTGGGCGCGTCCACCACGGTGGTCAGCGACGGCAAGCTTAACGTGGAAGGATTCGACTGGGCGCCCGACAGCCGGCGAATTGTTTTTTCGGCATCGCTTGATCCATTGCTGGCCGACGGGAGCGAGTCGGATATTTACCTGGCGGAGACGGCCGCGGTGAAGAAGATTGTCGCGCTCGCGGGGCCCGACACCAATCCCAAGTTTTCACCCGACGGGACCGAGATCGTTTTTCAAACGGCGCTGGCTCAGCCGCAGAATTTTTATGCCAATGGGCATCTTGCCACGGTCAAGGTGGCCGACGTGCTCGAGCACCCGGCGACGAAGCCGGCCGATGTGACTGATTTAACGGCGACGTTTGACGAGGATCCCGGGCTGATCGGCTGGACGCCGACCGGCATTTATTATGGAGCATCGGAAAAGACGACGTCGCAGATTTACCGGCTCGTGCCGGGTGGCGCGCCGACGCGGCTCACGCCCGACGGCACCTATCGTGCCGCGGGCGCGAGTTTCACGCCGGACGGGAAACACTTTGCCTATCTCGACGCAGACCCGAAGCACATGAGCGAGGTGGCGGTCTCGGCGAGCGATCGCTTCAATCCCCGGTTTATCACCGACTTCAACGCGGCACTGGCACCGTTCACGCTGGGCACGGCCGAGGTGATGCAGTGGAAGTCGTCGGACGGCGCGACGATCGAGGGAATTTTGCACAAGCCGGCCGACTTCCAGCCGGGGCGCAAGTACCCGCTGCTGGTTGTCATTCACGGCGGCCCGACGGGAGTATCAACGGCGGCGCTGAGTCCGTCGGACACGTATTATCCGATCCAGCGGTTTTTGGCGCGCGGAGCGCTGGTGCTCGAGCCCAACTACAGGGGGAGCGCCGGATACGGGGCGAAGTTCAGGGCTCTGAACGTGCGCAACCTCGGGGTGGGCGATATGTGGGACGTGATGTCGGGCGTGGACGCGCTCATCGCCCAGGGACTGGTGGACAGCACGCGGATGGGGGCGATGGGTTGGAGCGAGGGCGGCTACATTTCAGCATTTCTGACGACCCACACCGACCGCTTCAAGGCAATCTCGGTGGGCGCCGGCATTAGCGACTGGATGACGTATTACGTCTCAACCGACATCACCCCGTTCACGCGGCAGTACCTGCTTTCGACGCCCTGGTCAGACCCGGCCATCTACGCCAAGACGTCGCCCATCTCGACCATTACACAGGCGAAGACGCCGACGCTGATTCAGCAAGGCAGCGAGGACAAGCGGGTTCCGGTGCCCGACAGTTTCGAACTGTACCGCGGCTTGCAGGACATGCACGTGCCGTCGCGGCTGATTCTTTATACCGGTTATGGACACCCGATCACCAAGCCAAAGAGCAATCGGGCCGTGCTCGAGGCCAACTGGGATTGGTTCGCACATTACTTATGGGGCGATCCGTTTCCGCCGGATTCGGCGCTGTACGGGACGAGTGAACTGGGAGGGGGGAAATGAAGATTTCTTTTGTGGCAGGGCTGCTGTTGGTCTCGACTGTGGCGCTGGCCGCGCAAACCGCAACACCGGCCAAGCCGCCTTTTCTACTGATCGACACGCATAACGACATCACCAGCAAGACGGTGGACGGACTCGATATCGGCGCCACAGGCAACCCGACCACCATGACCGACATTGCGCGGCTGCGCGCGGGAGGCGTGGGAGCGGTGTTTTTCGCCGCGTTCGTGGATGCCAAATACGTGCAAGGCAATCACTCCGCCAATCGCACGCTGCAGATGATTGACACGATCCGGACCGATATTGTGGCCGCCCATCCCCATGACTTTGCGTTGGCGACCTCGGCCGACCAGATCGAGGCGGCGCACCGGCAGGGGAAGATCGCCGCCCTCATCGGCATCGAGGGCGGGCACGCGATTGAAGACAGCCTGCGCCTGCTGCGCGACTACTATGCGCTGGGCGTGCGCTACATGACGCTCACCCATTTCAACACCAATGATTGGGCCGACTCGTCGGGCGACATCGAGAACACCGCCATTGCCCATCACAACGGTCTTACGCCGTTCGGAAAGCAAGTCGTCACGGAGATGAACCGGCTGGGCATGATGGTGGACATTTCGCATGTGGCCGACAAGACATTTTGGGACGCGATCGAGACCAGCCAGGCGCCGTTGATTGCGTCGCACTCCTCGTGCCGGGCGCTGACCAACGCTCCGCGCAACATGACCGACGCCATGATCACGGCGCTGGCGCAAAAGGGCGGCGTGATTCAAATCAACTTCTATTGCGACTTCATCAAACAAAAAGCCAATCCTCCGACGATTGACGACGTGATTGACCATATTGACCACGCGGTGAAGATCGCCGGCATTGACCATGTCGGCATTGGCAGTGACTTTGACGGAATTGAGTGCGCGCCGGTGGGATTGAAGGACGTCTCGCAATTTCCCAATCTGACGCGTGGACTGGAGGCGCGGGGGTACACGCAGGGCCAGATCGCCAAACTCTATGGCCTGAACACGCTGGCGCTGATGCGGAAGGTGGAGGCAGTGTCGCGGCGGATGCAGGCGGCGGGAGCGCAGGCGCAATGAGGGCGCGCTATTGCCTGGCGGCATTGCTTGTGGTGGCGTCCCTTGCGCCGGCACAAACCGTGCCGGGGCTGCGGCAGCCGGTGACGATCTTGCGCGACCATTGGGGCATTGCCCATATCTACGCCCAGAATGAACACGATTTATTTTTTTCCCAGGGGTACAACGTCGCGAGCGATCGACTTTTTCAGCTTGAATTGTGGCGGCGGCAGGCCACAGGAACGCTGGCCGAGGTGCTGGGGCCGGCGGAAGTGGAGCGCGACATTGGCAACCGGCTGTTTCGTTTTCGGGGCGACGTGACGCAGGAGTTGAACTGGTACCATCCGCACGGCGCGGCCATCGTGCAAGCGTTTGTGGACGGCATTAACGCTTATATCGCCGAGACGCGCGCGCATCCCGAGCTGCTAACGCCGGAGTTCAAGACGCTCGGCTTAACGCCGCAGCCCTGGACGCCGGCGGTCGTGATCAGCCGCTTCAACGGACTGTTGGGGAATGTTACGCAGGAGGTGAACCTGGCGCAGGCGGTGGCGGCCATTGGTCCGGAGAAGGTGGACGACCTGGAGAATTTTCAGCCGGCTCATCCGAACCTGACGCTCGATCCGGCGATTGACGCTTCCCTGCTTTCGTCGCGGGTGCTGGAGTTGTACAACGCCTTTCGGCGGCCGTTGCGGCTTCCTGGTGAACCGCGCGCCTCGGCTGAGTTCGCGCCAAGGCCGGAGGAGATCGGCAGTAACAATTGGGTGGTGAGCGGGAAGTTGACGCCGACGGGGCTTCCGCTGATGGCGAACGATCCGCACCGGGTACAGCAGGTGCCTTCGCTGCGGTATTGGGTGCATTTGGTCGCACCGGGGTGGGACGTGATTGGCGGCGGCGAGCCGTCGCTGCCCGGAGTTTCGATCGGGCATAACGAGTTTGGCGCGTGGGGGCTGACCATCTTTGGCGGCGACGAGGAGGACTTGTACGTTTACGACACGAATCCGGCGCATCCGGACGAGTACCGGTATCAGAACGCATGGCAGCCGATGCAGGTGGTGCACGAAACGATTCCGGTGAAGGGCGCGGCGGCGGTCGAGGTGGATTTGAAATACACACGGCATGGGCCGGTTGTGTATGAGGATGTGGCGCACCATAAGGCGTATGCGATTCGCGCGGCGTGGTTGGAGACGGGTAGCGCACCCTATTTGGCGAGCCTGCGCATGGATCAGGCGAAAGACTGGCAGGAGTTCCGCGCCGACTGCGCGTTTAGCCGGGTGCCGAGCGAGAACATGGTTTGGGCCGGGGCGAACGGCGACATTGGCTACCAGGCGGTGGGGATTACGCCGCGACGGCCGAACTGGAGCGGGTTGGTGCCGGTGCCGGGCGACGGACGATACGAGTGGGCGGGGTACTTGCCGATTGAGGATTTGCCGCATGGGCTGAATCCGCCATCGGGATTTTTTAATACGTCGAACAATTTTTTGATTCCCAATGGATGGCCGTATCACGACGCGCTGCATTATCAGTGGGCCGATCCGTTTCGCGCCGACCGGGTGGCCGAGGTACTCAGCTCGGGCGCGCGGTTTACCGTGGCCGACATGGTGCGGCTGCAGAACGATTACGAGTCGCTGCCGGCGCGGGAGTTGATTCCCATGCTGGCCGGATTGCCGATGACCGGCGCGGCGGCGGCGGCGCAGGCGAAGCTGCTAGCGTGGAATGACTGGATCGGGCGGGATTCGGAGGCGGGCGCGTTGTATGAAGCCTGGCTGCGGCGCGTGCAGGAGAATTTACGGCAGTTGCTGGTGCCCAAGGCGGCACAACCGTTTATCAGCACGTTGAGCCTGGCCAAGGAGATTGCCTGGCTGCAGGCGCCGGACGGACGGTTTGGCACGGACCCGATCGCGGGTCGGGATGCGCTGCTGACGAAGAGCCTGGAGGAGGCGGCGGCGCTGCCGCCTCGGGTACATCATGCGCTCATTCCGCATTTGCTTGGCGGACAGTATGACGTTGGCGACGCGCACCGGGGCGGCGATGCCAATACGATTGATGCCACCGGAGGCGGGGATAATCAGACCGCGGGCGGATCGTTCAAGATCATTGCCGATGCCAGCGATTGGGATCAGTCGGTTGGTTTGAACAACCCGGGCCAGTCAGGCAATATAACCAGCCCGCATTACCGCGACCTCTACCCGCTATGGGCGGTCGGCAAGTACTTCCCTATTTTCTATTCCCGGCCGAAGGTCGAATCGGTGACTGAGAAACGCCTGCTGCTCACACCGAATTAAAATTAGTTATTCGGCGGAAGGGCGTCGTTGACGAATTTCACCAGTTCCTTGTGGTACTGGGTGGCGGCTTTGGCGTCGATGTAGACCATGTGGCCGGATTCGCAGTGGCCGGTTTCGATGTTGTGGGCGCGGACCTCGGGCGACACCTTAAGATGCGCGATGGTCCATTCGACGGGGTAGAACGGGCAGGCGAAGTCGTAGTAGCCCATGCCGACGAACAGGTGCATGTGGGGGGGGGTTGGCGAAGCCGTCCTCGAGGTTGACCACCGTGTTGTAAGCGCCGGACCATTGCGGGTTGTTGCCGGAGACGTAATACAGGTTGTTGTCGTCGAACTTCAGATCCTGGTAGACGTACTGCTCGAAGGCGGAGAGGAAGCTGTCCTCGATATTGGAGTTGCTGAAGTCGAAGGCGGTGTT
>JANWLQ010000219.1 GCA_025450725.1 Terriglobales bacterium | reverse complement strand
CCATGATTTCAGTAAGCCATGTGACCATGCGCTTCGGCGCCAAAATACTGTTCGAAGACGTTGCCACCGGGTTCACGCCCGGCAAACGGTACGGCCTCACCGGTCCCAACGGGAGCGGCAAAACCACCTTTATGAAGCTGCTCTCGGGAGAGAGCGAGCCGACGAAGGGGAACGTGGTGCGTCCGCCGAAGCTGAGCGTGCTGAGCCAGGACCAGTTCGCCTTCGACAAGTTCCGCGTAATTGACACCGTCATTATGGGCAACAAGCGGCTGTGGACGGCGATGGAAGCGCGCGAGGCGATCTACGCCAAGGCGGAGATGACCGACGCCGACGGCATGCAGTTGGGCGAGCTCGAAGGCATTGTCGGCGAAGAGGATGGGTACTCGGCCGAGAGCGACGCGGCGATTTTGCTGCAGGGGCTGGATATTCCGGACGAGGTGCACGAGCTTCCGATGAGCCAGCTCCAGGGCGGGCAGAAGGTGCGGGTGCTGTTGGCGCAGGCGCTGTTTGGGCATCCGCAGGCGCTGCTGCTGGATGAGCCGACCAACAACCTCGATTTGGACTCGATCCACTGGCTGCAGGATTTCCTGCTGCACTACGACGGCGTGCTGATCGTGATCTCGCACGACCGGCATTTTCTGAACAGTGTGTGCACGCACATCGCCGACATTGACTACCAGACCATCATTACCTATACCGGTACCTACGACGACATGGTGATGGCGAAGACGCAGATCCGGAGCCAGATCGAGTCGCAGAACGCGCAGCGGGAGAAGAAAATCGCACAGCTCAATGAATTCATCGCGCGCTTTGCGGCGGGCACGCGTTCGAGCCAGGTGCAGTCGCGGCGCAAGGAAGTCGAGCGGCTGCAGGTGACCGATTTGGCGCGGTCGAACATCGCGCGTCCTTTTATTAAGTTTGAGATGAAGCGGCCGAGCGGGAAACATCTACTCGAGATCGAGAACCTGGAAAAGTCGTACGGCGCGAACCACGTGCTGCGCGGATTTACGGCGAGCATCGGGCGGGGCGAGAAGATTGCCATCATGGGGCGGAACGGCTCGGGGAAAACCACGCTGCTCAATGCCCTGCTGGCGGATTCACCGACGGTGCCGACCTCGGTGCTGCGGCAGACGACTGGCTACGACGGGGCGTTTCGTGACGGCGGAAAGGTGGTTTGGGGGCATGAAGCGCAGGTCGGGTACTTCGCCCAGGATCACAGGGCGCTGATTACGGGCGGGACGACGGTGTTTGAGTGGCTGTATCAGTTTGATCCGTCAGCGTCGCAGGAGCAGATCCGCGGGCTGCTGGGGCAGATGCTGTTCCAGCGCGACGAGGCGAACAAAAAGACGGACGTGCTCTCCGGGGGCGAGGCGGCGCGGCTGCTGTTTTGCATGCTGATGCTGCAACAGCCGAACGTGCTGGTACTGGACGAGCCGACGAACCACTTGGATTTGGAGTCCATCAACGCGCTCAACATCGCGCTGCAACGGTACCAGGGGACGGTGTTTCTGGTCAGCCATGACCACGACCTGATTGACGAGGTCGCGACGCGGATCTGGCATTTCGACGACCAGCACCAACTCGAGGACTTCAAGGCGAATTACGAGGAGTTCCAGTAGGTCAGTTCGGCGGCGTAGCCGGCGCTCGATTCTCCAAAATCATGCGTGAATGCGGGTAGTCAATGGTCACCCGGTAGCGGCAGAGGATGGCGCCCCCGATGGTGCCGTCGACGCGGTTGTTGGCGGAGGCGCCGGTCGCGGCCTCGGAAAGCATTGCGCCTGGGTCGGCAATATGCAGCGAAGCGATTTGGAGTTCGCATCTCTCTGTGCGCTCGACCGGAAAATCGCCACCCACGCCAAAACCAGTATCCGGGCGCGGCTGCAGTGCGGCATCGTGCAACAAGGCATGATCTTGCGCAAACGGGCGATGGAGCAATAAGCCGGAATAGGTGCCGGTGTCAATTGCAAGGCGCGTGGCGAGCGGTGGATGACCCTGGCAGGCCACCGTCGCGTTGAAGATCGCGGAACTGGAGATGCGCAGCGGCACTACAACGCCGGGACCAGCGTACGAAAACGCGCCGGGAGCGAAGAGCGAGACCGTCTTCGCAAGATAGTCAATTTCGACCACAAAGCGGCGGAAGATATCCACGCCGACGACGCCCGGCACCGCATGTCCCTCGCGCGCCTCGAGCTGGGCGAAGGGCACAAGCGCGACCATTTTTTCGACAATCGCGGCGCTACCAAGCTCGAACCGAACGTCGCGCGCCAACCCGATTTTTTGATTCACTTCGCCATTGCCGACCAAATCGGCGGTGCTCGTCGCTACAACGCCAAGGGCAGGTGCAACTTTGGTGTCGAGGCCGAAGTCGGCCGCGCCAGTGTCGAGGACCATCGCTATGGGACTCTGCCCATTGACACGCACAGGCAGGTAGACGCGATTGTGGAAGAGTTCGAACGGGACAACCGCTACGGGCGCCTGCGCCGCCACCGCGAGGGTGGCCAGAAACCAGATGGGGATCCATCGCTGACGCATGGCCAGTGATACGCTCGCGGAAGGTTCGGAGTTCCGTTCGGAGTAGAGCTTTTTAGCCGTCGCGTCTAGCTGTCACCACGGAGCACGGTGTTGGGGGCGGTGCGGCTGGCGCGCAGCGCGGGGACGAAACTGGCGGCGAGGGCGATGGTCAAGAGCAGACCGGCGGCGGCGGCCCAGGTTTCGAGATCGCGCGCGGTGACGTTGTAGAGCAGGCTGGCGATGATGCCGCTGAGCATCCAGGCGGCAGCCACGCCCAAGGCGAGCCCGGCCGCGGCCCAGCGTAGACCCCGATTGAGATGGTGGGCGAGAATGCCGCCGGGGCGGGCGCCGAGCGCGAGCCGCACCGCAATTTCGCGACGCGCGCCGGCGACGACGAAGGCGAGGACGCCGTAGAGTCCGATGGCGCTGAGAAGGAGCGCAGCGATCCCAAAAAAGGCGATCAGCATGGTGTTGAAGCGGCGCGGCGCGACCGAGGCCGTGAGAACCGCATCGAGCGAACGCACCTGGGTTACGGGTACGGTTGGATCTTGCGCGGCGACAGCCTGGCGCAATGCCTGAGCCGGAGCGCCGGCGTCGGCATGCACGGCGAGGTGGAGGGTTCGGCAAATACCGCTCGGCTTTTCGACGGCGCATATTTGACCGTAGGGTTCGTAGGTGGCCATGCCGGGGGCCTGGTCCAGCGCCGAGCTTTTGACATCGCCGACTACGCCGACGATGGTCAACCAGGGATCGGAGGAATCGGGCGGCCCCCATTTTAAATGGTGGCCGACAGCGGACTGGCCGGGCCAGAAGCGGGTAGCGAGCGAGGCGCTGACCAGGAGAACGTGGGCTCGGCCCTGTTGATCGAGCGGGGTAAAGAAGCGGCCTTGCAGGAGAGGAACACCGAGGGCGCCGAAGTAATCGCCGAGCACAAGGGCATGGGCGGAACCAGGCAGCTTGGCGCCGGGCGGCTGCGGCTGGCCTTCAACGCTGAAAACGTGATCCCAATTGGTGAGCGTCGGCAAATCGGTGGCGGCGCCGACCTGATGCACGCCCGGAACACGGGCGAGGTCGGCGGCGAATCGGATGTAGAAGGCGGCGATTTTCCGGCCGGTATTGTAATTGCGATCGGGCAGCGCGATCGTGGCGGTCAGTCGGCCCTGGGTGATGACGCCGGCACCGCCGTCGAGCGCCGCGCGAAGGCTTTGCACCAGCAGTCCGGCGCCGCAGACGAGGACAAACGCCAGGGCGACCTGTGCAATCACCAGGGCGCGCTGCCAATTGGCTTTGCCGGCGCGATTGCCGGCAAGGGTTGGCGCGCCTTGGCGGAGCGACTGATTGAGATCGCCGGAGGCCGCGGCGCGCGCGGCGAGCACGCCGCAGAGAGGACCCACGGCGAGCGCCAATGCAAAGGCGAATAGCAGTGATGCCGGATTGAGGCGCATCGCCTGCACCTGAGGCAGCGTCGGTGGCGCGGCCGAGGCCAGCAAGCGGAGGCATGCCGAGGCGAAGACGGCGCCAAGCGCGGCGGCGCCCAAGGCGAGCACAAAAGCTTCAGTCAGCGCCTGGCGGACGACACGGCGCTTACCGGCGCCGAGCGCGGCGCGGAGAGCCCACTCCCGGCGGCGGGTGGTGGCGCGCACCAGAAATAAGTTGGCGGTATTGGCGCAACTCAACAGAAGCAGCAGACCCGCGGCGCCGATCAGGAGCCGGAGGATGGATGTGCCGGAGCCGGCAAGCACCACCGTGCGCAAGGAATCGGCGAGAACCTCGAGCCGCAGCCCCGGGACCTTGCCCAGGCGCGTTTCCCACATGTGCTGGACAATGACGCCGGCGGAGGCCATTTGCGCCTGAGCCTGAGCGAGGCGGGCGCCGGGACGGAGGCGCGCCAGCACGGTGTAATCGAAATTGTCGCCGACATCGGCGAGCTGCGCCGCGGTGAGTTGCAATGGCATCCATAGCGCCGCGGGGCGGCCGCTTCGCGCAAGGCCGCGGGGCGGAAACTCGAAGCCACGGGGCATGACGCCGGCAATAGTGTAGTCGGCACCGGCGATTTGGACAATGCGGCCGACGACGGCCGGGTCGGCGGCGAATTGGCCGCGCCAGAGCGCGTCACTCAACAGCACGACGTTGTGCCCTGGCTTTTCATCGTCGGCGGTGAAGCCGCGGCCCCGCGCCGGATTCTCGCCGAGCAACGGAAACAGGTCCGCCGTGATGAGACCGGCCTGGAGTCGAATGGCCGCGCCCGTCGCTTTCAGGTCCACCTCGTCGCCAGTGTAGGCGCCAACCCGATCAAACGCCGGGCCGTACTGGCGCAGGAGCGGGATGTCAGGCGCGGAGACGGGAATGGGATCGGAATCCACTAACGCAATGCGTTCGCGAAGAAGGACGAGGCTGTTGGGATTGGGGTAGGCGAGCGGCTGGATGAGGATGGCGTAGGCGACCGAGAATATGGCCACCGCCGCGCCGGCGCCAAGGGCCAGCGTCAGCAATGCGGGGATGGTGAAGGCGGGGGTATGGAGGAGGCTGCGCCAGCTCCAGCGCAGGTCGCGCCCCAGGGTTTCGAGCGCGCCCACGCCGCGAGCGTCACGGCAGGCTTCGGCGGTGGCGTCGCGCAATGGGAATTTTCCGCCGTGGGTCTCGGCGTGGTGCTGCATCTCCTGTTCGAGTTCGCGGTCGAGCGAGGCGGGGCGAAAAAGGGCGCGGAGGCGATAGCGTATTTGGTGCAGCATGAGTTGCTATTCCTGTTCGAGAATTGCGCCGACCGCCCAGGTGAGCTGGCGCCAGGCTCCGGTTTCGCTCTCGAGCTGGAGGCGGCCGGCGCGCGTCAGTTCGTAGAACTTGGCTTTGCGGTTACTTTCGGACGCGCCCCAGCGGGGGCGAAGCCAACCTCGGCGCTCGAGCCGGTGGAGCGCCGGATAGAGCGAGCCGGGCGGCACGGCAACCGCGCCCTGGGAGATCTGGGCGATGCGGTCGGAGATAGCGCAACCGTGGAGGGCTTCGAGCGCAACGGTTTTGAGAATCAGCAAGTCGAGGGTGCCTTGGGGAAGGTCGAGGCGCGGGGGCATGGGGCTTCTCCTTATGCTTCGATAGGAGCATAGCGCCCTTTCCTATCGAAGCGCAAGGGGGAAAACACCCCCCTTGAATGGATAAAGTATACTGACCGGCATGACTCGATACGGATTGGGGTTTCTAGTTTGCTTTCTCGCCGCCGGACTGGGAGCGCAGACGACGGCGATCAACGTCCCTGGGCAGGCCAACTGGATTGGGAACTCGCACCGCTTCTGGTATCACAAGACAGTCGAGGGCGGGACGCAGTTCGTGCTGGTGGATGCGGACAGCGGAGTGAAGAAGCCGGCGTTTGATCACGCGCGGTTGGCGGAGGCGCTGTCGGCGGTTGCGGGAAAGCCGTACACGGCGCTGACGCTGCCGTTTATTGAACCGCCGGCGCGTGGCGGACGGGGTGGCACGGGCGCGGGCGGATTGACGTTTACCAACGACGAGCGCGGCATTGCGTTTGCGCTGGCGGGGTTCGCGTTTACGTGCGATCTCGATGCTTATACGTGCCAGAAGGGGGCGGAGCTGACGCCGGGGACGGGTGGGTTTGGCCGCGGGGGCGTGCTCGATCCGGCGGACGAACCACCGTTTGATCCGGAAATTGACGCGCCACCCATGGACGATGTTGAGGTCCAGGATGGAATCCAGAGCTTGCGAAACGCGCCGGCGAGAAATGAACGCATGGCGCGCACGTCGCCGGACGGAAAATGGGACGCGATTATCGAGAACTACAATATTTTTCTAGAGCCGCATGGCGGCGGCGAGGCGCATGACGGCGGTGGGGCGCAGGCGCTGAGCACGGATGGGTCGGAGGGCAATTACTACTCGCTGCGGTCGCTGGCGTGGTCGCCGGATTCGACGCGGCTGGTCGCGTACAAGACGCGCCCGGGGTACGATCGCCGGATCCATTATGTGGAGTCTTCGCCAGCCGACCAAATACAGCCGAAAGTCTCGGAGGGACCGCGGTACAACAAGCCGGGGGACGTGCTGGATGTGGCGCGCCCGGCGCTATTCACGGTGGCGACGCGCGCGGAAATCGAGATTGACCCGACGCTTTTCCCCAACGCTTTTTCGATTACACCGCCGGTTTGGTGGAAGGATGGGCGCGGATTTACATTTGAGTACAACCAGCGGGGGCACCAGGTCTATAGAGTCATCGAGGTGAACGGGACGAGCGGCGCGGCGCGCACGCTGATCGAGGAGACGAGCCCGACCTTTGTTGATTATCGTCCGCTGATTGGAACGCTCACCGACACGGGGAAGAAAGTCCGCTACGACCTGGCGGATGGCAAGGAAATCATTTGGGGCTCGGAGCGGGATGGATGGGAACACCTTTATCTCTACGACGGGATCACGGGGGAGGTGAAGAACCAAATCACGAAGGGCGAGTGGGTGGTGCGCGCGGTGGATGACGTGGACGAGGCCAAGCGGCAGATTTGGTTCGAGGCGGCGGGGATGAAGCCGGGCGAGGACCCGTATTTCACCAACTACTATCGGATCAATTTTGATGGCACGGGATTGGTCACGTATACAACCGCCGACGGCAACCACAACGTGCGCTTCTCAAGCGACCACAAGTATTACGTGGACAACTGGTCGCGGGTGGACTTGCCGAACCGTTCGGAGCTGCGGCGGACATCGGACCAGGGGTTGGTCACGCCGCTCGAGACCGGCGACGACTCGGCCATGGTGGCGGCGGGATGGAAGACGCCGGAGGTATTCGTGGCCAAGGGCCGGGACGGAAAGACCGACATCTGGGGCGTGATTTTCAAGCCCAAGGATTTCGACCCGTCGAAGAAGTATCCGGTGGTGGAGAACATTTACGCAGGGCCGCAGGGGTCGTTTGTGCCGAAGAATTTCAACGCGAAATTGCCGGCGCTCCCCGACCTGGGTTTCATCGTGGTGCAGATTGACGGGATGGGAACGAACAACCGTTCGCGCGCGTTTCACGACGTGGCGTGGAAGAACCTGAAGGACGCGGGATTCCCGGACCGGATCTTGTGGCACCAGGCGGTGGCGGCGCGCTATCCCTGGTACGACAGTACGCGGGTGGGGATTTATGGAACCTCGGCGGGCGGCCAGAACGCGCTGGGAGGACTGCTGTTCCATCCCGATTTTTACAAGGCGGGGGTGGCCAACAGCGGCTGCCACGATAACCGAATGGACAAGATCTGGTGGAACGAGCAGTGGATGGGTTGGCCAGTCGGGCCGCAGTATGCGGAGTCGTCGAACGTGGACAACGCCTACCGATTG
>JANWLQ010000218.1 GCA_025450725.1 Terriglobales bacterium | reverse complement strand
CTTGGCCGATGCACGCCTCGGCGCCAACGGAACCGTGCACGTGGATCTGCTCATATGGCAAGGCTACGGGCTGGGCAACACCACCGGCGCGGCCGGCTTTCCCAACGGCGAAGCGTTTCGCGTCGGCAAGACCTATCCCGATGCCGCCCTCGTGCGCGCCTTCCTAAAAGAAACACTGACCGCCGGCGGACGCAAGATCATTTTCACCGTGGGCCACTTCAGTCCGCTCGACGTCTTCGATACCAACACTTATGCCGGCGACCCGCGCACCCAGTTCATGAATTGGAGTTTCATGACCAACGCCGCTTGGGATTATCCCGCCAACTCGCTCGGCTTCACCAACGGCGCGGCGGCCGAGATCAGCTCCGGACCCTGGACGGCGCGCGCCGGCCTTTTCCAAGTCTCCGAAGTCGCCAACGGCATGCGCCTCGACTGGCATCTCCCCCATGCCCATTCCGAAGTCGCCGAGTTCGAGCGCCAATATTCGCCCGGCCGACACGCCGGCGCCCTGCGCCTGCTCGCCTACGACACCGAAGCCCCGATGGGCAGCTATCAGCAGACGATCAACCATCCCGCCTTCAACCAAAACATCGGCCTCACCGCTGGCAACCGCATCAAATACGGTTTCGGCATCAACGGCGAACAGGAACTCGCCAAAAACATCGCCGCCTTCTGGCGCCTCGGCTGGAACGACGGCAAGAACCAGTCCTACGAATTCACCGACGCCGATCGCACCGCCACCGGTGGCCTGAGCTTAAATGGCGGCGCATGGCACCGGCAAAGCGACGCGCTCGGACTCGCCCTCGCGGTGAACGCCATCAGCGCCGTCCACGAACAGTACCTCGCCCGCGGCGGCCTGGGCATCACGGTCGGCGACGGCGCCCTCGCCTATCGGCGCGAAAAGATCGTTGAAACCTATTACCGCCTGCAAGCGGCGCAACATTACCAGTTGACCCTCGACTACCAACTGATCGCCGACCCCGCCTACAACTATTCCCGCGGCCCGGTCAATATCCTCGCCCTCCGCTGGCACACCGAGTATTGATCCTCTTCAGCAGGGAAGAACAGATCCGTTCCAATGCAAAGCCGATCTCCAAACACTCCCACGACACACCCACGCCCAATCTGTAGCCTGGAGTTCAACGCCTCGCCATCCGCAAGAGCCCAACCCACCCGGGGCTTGACCGTCGCTTCGATCCCAACTAACGGGAACGTTATTTGGTGAACGCTAACGTTCCATCAGACCAGTACGGCACCGCGATGGGGACAGTCCGCAGCGGCGGAAGCCCTTTGTTCAGCGGACTATCGGGCTTGTCCGGGTCCGGGAACCACATCGAGGTGGACGCAACCGGCGAGTTCGGGTCACTCTCGCCCAGTTCGCCGGAACCTTTCATCGGCAGGAAAAACATCACGTGGCATAAATTGTGCGTATGGCCCAAGTGGGTAAGGTACGCATCCTTGGACATCATGTAGCTCATTGCGCCCGGCTCCAGCGGCGGAATTTGCTTCTTCGCATACGCCTCTTGAATAGCGGCAATGCGCGCTGGAACGGAGGTCACTCCCGCCAGCGTCATTTGCGTGAACTTGTAAAAGATCGGCAGGATCGTCCGGACCGCCGGCGGATTGAGGCAAATCGCCCCTCTCTGCTTCGGGCTCCATATGTCGTAAAAGTCGATGCTGGCTGTCCACGAGGGGCCCGCCATGCACACAAATCCGTTCGTGCCTTTGACCGCAGTTTCCCAGCCTTTGGCTGTCAGCACCAAAACAGACGCATCCTTGGAAATGGCCGCCGGAGCGGCGCTTCGCGCCAGCGCGATCGCGGCATTCCGCTCCATGAGATATTGCGCAATCGGCAACATCTTCGGATAAGGCCGCGCCGCGTCCTGTGCCCGCGCGCTCGCCGCCGTGCCCAGCAAAACCAGGAGCGCGAGCGCTCCCGCTGCAACTTTGCTTGCAATCTCCACACTCATTGTAATTTGCTTCATTTTTCCTCTCCTTTACGTGCAGGACAATAACTACGTCCGCCGGCCAGAGTCATCAGTGTGAGCAGAATACCGGTCGGATGACATGTCTGTCAACAAGCACCCCGGCCAGAAGGAGAAGCCCTATCAGAGCGCCTCGCCGACACAATTGCGGGGCGGGGACCGGGGTGGGGAGTCGCGGCGGGTTGGAGCGAAGGGAGGCGAGCCTCATGAATTTGCGCTGCGGAATGCTACGATGAAGCGCATGCGCCCGCATCGATCTCTCCATGCCGTCGCGGCTTTCGTTGCGCTGACCTGTGTGGCCTTCGCGCAAAGTCCCCCGGACCAAGGCTCACAGGCACAAGTCGAAAAAGAGATTGCAGTAGTCGAACTGGGCGCCGCAGGCGGCCATAGCCTCACCGACCACGCCACAAACTATGGCCTTAATTTCGCAGCCGAAGTAACTCCGATCGAGAACTGGCTCGAACTCGAAGCCGGCGTGACCCCGCTCTTTGCCCGCACCAGCCACGAAGTAGATGCGGATTTCCTTTTCAAAAAACCATGGACCGTCTCCCGCAGCTTCGAATTCATGCTCGGAGCCGGTCCCGAGTGGGTACGAACCACCCGTCACAACATTACGACCAATGCCCTCGCAGGAGAAGGCGTCCTCGACCTGATGTTTTGGCCCAAAGGCGGGCATCGGTATGGTTGGTACCTCGAACCCAGCTACGACTACAGCTTCGCCGCCGGCCACGAAAAATCCATCGGCATCACTGGTGGCTTCCTAATCGCCATCCGCTGACGTCCTTAATCTCAACCAGGAGCGTTCGAAATGAAACCAGTGACCAGTGGCTATGCGGAAGTGAACGGCGTCAAGCTTTATCACGAAATCCATGGCGAGGGCGAACCCCTCGTGCTGCTCCACGGCGGACTGACGGTCATCGACCAGATGCGTGGATGGCTGCAGCCCCTGGCAGCGACGCGCCAGGTGATCGCCGTCGAGATGCAGGGCCACGGCCGCTCGCCCGATGTGGATCGCCCGATGACTTACCCGACCATGGCGGATGACGTCGCGGCGCTCCTTGACTATCTCGCTATTCCGGTCGCGGATCTGGTCGGCCATTCCTTCGGCGGCGCCATCGCGCTGCGTACCGCCTTCCAGTATCCCGAGCGAGTGCGGCGCCTGGTGGTCATCTCCTCGCCCGCCGTCAAATCCGGCTGGTTCCCCGAGGCGCGCCAGGGCATGAGCCAGGTGGGAGCGGCGCTGGCCGAAGCCTTACTGCAGACCCCGACCGGACAATTTTCCCGGCAATGGCCCGAGCCGCAGCGCTTCCCGCAGTTCCTCGACAAGTTCGGCAAGGTGATCAGCGCGGACTACGACTGGTCCAACGACGTCGCGCAACTGCCCATGCCGGTGCTCCTCGTGTTCGCCGACAACGATTCGATCTCACAAAAGCACGTCGCCGAATTCTTCGCCCTCCTGGGCGGAGGCATTAAGGAGCCGGGCTGGCAGAACCCACAACTCTCCCTCTCCCGCCTCGCGGTCGTGCCCGGCTACAGTCATTACAATCTCCAAACGTCGCCGGAAGTCCCGCAAATCGTCGCCAAGTTCCTCGCCGACCCCCTCACGAATCCGCCCCCAATGTTGTAGTTCGGTCATCGAAGCGCCGCTTACTTGTCGGGGGCGGATTGCCTCATGAATTTCCGCGATTTTCCGCGCCTGCTTTGCTGCCAGCAAAAGGCGCGGCCCCCGCGTGGGGTCAAGTTGGCGATTGGGTCAATGCTGGCCCAGCCAGTGGAGCTTAAGCGCGGGTTGGCGGCGGACGAGGCGGCGGAGTTCCGGATCGCCGGTCACCAGGGTCAGGTTCAGCGCGATTGCGGTCGCGGCGGCGAAGGCGTCGGCGTAGGAGATACCGCCGCCGGCTTTGAGCAGCGCGGCTGCCATAATCAACTCATCGGCTGCCGGCACGACGAGCAGGCGGCTGCGCAGTTCGGAGATCAGCTCGAGCGCGACCGAGTGACCTCGGCGGCGCGCCGCGATGTAGAACACCTCACCGAGGTTGATGGCGTTGATATGTAAGCGGGCTGCGCCGGCGGCAGCGGTCCGAAAGAGCTGGCGGATGCGGGGTGCTGTGATTGGGTCAGCTTCGAGCCAGGCAACGAGGGGCCAAGCATCGAGGGCGAGATCGCCGCTCAGCGCGGTCACCGGCGGCGCTTGCGCTTGCGGGCAAGCTGCAGCAGGCGTTGGTCGTGGGTGAATTCGTGGCGTTTGTCGGCTTTGCGCGCAGTGAGGGCGGCGGCGCCGGCGAGCGAGCCTTGCCAGCGGTCGAGAAAAGCATCGAGGCTGGACGATGGCGCGGCGGTTGCCTGCATCCACGCTTCCATGGCGGCGGCGACCGCCTCTTGCAAAGACTGACCACGTAGCGCCGCCCGTGATTTAATGCGCTGCACCTGCTCGACGGGCAGGCGCACCGCCAACATCGTTCTCACGGTTGACATGTTTACATGTTAACACCGTTTCCCGTCTTGGGCCGCGGCGCGGGCTCAGCGATAGGCGATCGACAGCAGCGTGCAATCGTCCGCCAGATGGTTGCCGGTGGTGAACGCCAGCAGGGCGCGGGCGATGTCATCCAGGGAGGCGCCGGTGCGGGCGAGCGCCTGGAGGCGCTGGTCGCCGAACATGTCACCGGCGGCGTTGGCGGCCTCGGTCACGCCATCGCTCGATAGCAGCAGCCGGTCGCCGGCAGTCAGGCGCAGATGCTGGGCCTGATATTCGGCTTCGGCGATCAGGCCCACGGGCAGATTGCAACTGGTCAACTCCGATACGGCGCCGTCGGACCCGGCCAGCAGCGGCGGCGGATGGCCGCAGTTGACCAGCTCGAGTTGCCCGTTGGGTGCAAGGCGCGCCAGCACCATGGTCGCGTATTTTTCCCCACGCAACCGTTGCAGCAAATACTGGTTGACGGTCGAGGCGATGGCGGTCAGGGGACGGCGGTCGAGCAACTGCGAATGCACCAGGCCCTGCAGCGAGCCCGCGAGCAGCGCCGCGGCCGCGCCCTTGCCGCTGATGTCGGCCAGCACCCAGGCAATTTCGTCGTGACCGGCGACGGCATCATAGAAGTCGCCGCCGATCTGCTGGCAGGCGCGGCTGAAGCCGGCGACGGTGGCGAAGGGGACGCGGGGCATGGGCGAGGCCATCAGCGCCTGCTGAATCTCGGCCGCGAGCGCCATTTCCCGCTCATAAACGCGCGCCTCCTGCTGGCGCCGCACCTGCTGCGCGCGATCGAGCAACTGGGCGGCTTCGCCGGCCAGGCGGTACAACAGTTCCGCCGTGGGCGGCGTGGCGGGGGCCGCGGGGCCGACCAGGGTCAGTATGTTGGTCACCTTCGCCGGCAATGCGGTGACCGAGCTGCTGAGCGCCTGCAGGCGGGTTTCGCGCACCGGCAGGGCGTAGAGCGCGAGTCCCGGTTCCAGACTCCAGCGCACGAATCCGGCCCGCGTGCGGGCGCACTCCTCGAGGTGCGCCGTGGTCACCACCGCCGCGCCCGGATCTTTCCCCCCGGCGCAGGCTGGCTGCCAGCTGCCGTCCGGGCGCGTCCACAGCAGGGCGCTGGTCGAGCCGGTCAAGCGCATGGCCATCTCGATGAGCGAGTGCAGGACTTCCTCATAGATGTCGGCGCCCCGGATCTCATGGCTGAAATCGAGCAGCAGGCGCACGCGCTCGAATTCGGAACTGGCCGCGTCCTCCAATTGATGGATATGGCTGAGAAAGAGGCTGCCGCCGCCGAGTGCGCCGGGGTCGAAGATGAGGCGGACGCCGCCGCAATCGGGGAACTCGATGCGGTCACCGGGACTGAGGCGATGGCGGTTGGCAAGGGCGCCGTTGACCAGAATGCCATTCATGCTGCCCATGTCGGAGACCTCCCAGGCGCCGTCGCGATGCAGAAGCTGGGCATGGTCGCGGGAAATTTCCGGCAGGTTCAACACCAGCGGATGGGTATTGCGCCGGCCCATGGTGAAGGGCGAGCGGTCGAGCACCATCAACCGCTCCTGGCCGGGCATGACCAGCAGCAGTTGCACCGGAATCAACGCGGGGGCGGGGGGCATGCCTGGCAACTCGCCCGCAGTGTAACACGGTCGGCACCACAAAAAAGGATTCAAGAGCGGGGCCTCTGGCAGGCGAATTGCCAGACTCTCGAAACGCAGGCAGCCACCGAGTCCTCCATGGGAGGAGATCGAGGTGGAAGGCCGCGAACCGGGGTCCCCAGCGCCGCTTTTGCGCGCTGCCGGGGCCCCGGCAACCGCTTTGGGCTGCGGGGTGGGGAGTCGCGGCGGCTCGGCAAGTTCCTCGCCGACCCCCCTCACGAATCCGCCCCCAATGTTGTAGTTCGGTCATCGAACCGTCACCCTCACTCTCCCGCTTCCCGAATCAAACCTGAGAGAAGGGTGATTTTCTATGTCAACGTCAACCAACATCGTCGAATTCGACCCGGCCAAGGCCGCCGCCTTCGCGCCCACCTCCGACCAGCGCCGCCTCCTCAACAACATCCACGACAACCCGTCAATCCGCACCATTCGCGAATTCTGCGAAGTGTGCGACATCAGCCGCAGCACCTATTACAACTGGTGCAAGAATCCCCATTTCCGCCTCTGGTTCGCGACAGCCTGGTCATCGCGCATGCTCGTCGAAGGCATCACTCTCCTCAACCAGGCCCGTGCCAAGGCCTCCTACAAGTTCCAGTACTGGAAGGCGCTCGCCGATCTAACCTTCGATCCCAACGGAATGGCGCTGCTGCAAAAATGGCAGCAGGCCATGTTCTCGCTCGACGGAACCGCCTTCGATTGCGGACCCGAAGCCGCCTGTGAGTACGACTACCACCTCGATCCCACCAGCGAGTGCAAAGGCGACCCGCCCCCGTCCCAAAACCCTCCCGCCGGCGTCAAACCCTCACTTCAGGCCCCAGTAGCAAATCCAGCCGAGAATTGGACATTTCAAGCGAACGACTCGGCTCCCGTCACCGCGTTGCAAAACCAGCCCGCGCCACTCGATGCTCTGGGCCGCGAGCCCATCGTCCATGTCTCCGCTAACGGTATCAATGCGGGCCCCGCCGAGAGCCTTAAAGCCAGCCCAGTCAATCAGATAAATAGTCTCACTGAGACAACTCCGAAAAATTGTCTCACCGAGACAGTTTCAAACTCGGTGAAAGCGCCCCGTGGCCCCGCGCCTGTACCCAGCCCCGTCGCGGTCGCCCGCCGCTTCCGCCGTGTGCTGGCGCAGATCCAAGGCAATTCAAATCTGCCCGTGCTTGCCCGCGTGAAACAAACGCGAATCCACCCGAGCCAGCCCGCGCGGCGAACGATCGCGGAACAGCGGAGTGTGCGGCAGCGCGACCAGGTAGTCATTAATCGGCCAAAGATCCTGCTCGCTCGTCATCCAGTTAATGCGATCGAAGCGCGCCAGATTCACCGGCCGCGAATAATTGCGCAACGTCTTTTCGCGGTCTTCATTGAAGTAGTGCTCAAAGTACGAAAGCACCAACTCGCGCAGCGTGCGGTAGACCGGCTCGCGGAAGCGCAATCCGGCATAGTTGCTCTTGCCAATCGCGCCCCAATGGCCGTGGTGCTGGAATAGGGCCAGCACGTGGTCATCATCACGCACCGATTCAAGATCCAGCAGCCGGGGCTCATGGCCGGCCACCCGCAGCGCCGCCGCCGCCAGCAGTGCACCCTCAAGGCAGTGCGCCACGCGATCGCGCAGCACCCTCCGCGGCGACCGCAGCGTGTCACCATCCGGCTCGAGGTTGTAAGCAATGGAGTTGTCGAGGAACTCCTGAATCCGCTCCGGCCGCCGGAGCCGGCTCAAAATGCGGGTTTCATCAGCGGAGAAGGGAACCATGCGCGGCACGAGCATAGCTGAAAACCCGCGCGCAGCGCCGGCTTGGGGCCGGGGGCCCCCCCAATCTGGCGCTGCGCGTAAG
>JANWLQ010000217.1 GCA_025450725.1 Terriglobales bacterium | reverse complement strand
GATCAGCCCCGATCTTACGACCGCCAAAGGCGAACCGCAGGTCGTCTGCGGCGCTCCCACTCAGGGCGCGGCCGCGGCGCCGGCCGGCGGCTTCGCTCGCGGCGGCGGCCCCTCGCTCAACGACTTCGCCGTCTCGACGGTGCGGAAGGGCGCGTTCTGGACCATCAGCAGCACCGGCGAAATTTACAACAGCTTCGACGGCGGCCTTCATTGGACGAATGTCAGCGACATTCCCAATCCCGGGGTGACGCTCGTCAACATCGAAGCCGGCCATTCCGATGTCAACACCGCCTATGTCTCCGGTCAAATCACCGCCCCTCGCGACCCCGATGGTCCCGTATCCAACGTGCCTCTCATCTGGCGCACCCACGACGGCGGAAAAACCTGGACCGAAATCGTCAACGGACTGCCGCGGGGCGAGACGAGCGGAAGCTGGGTCAACATCGTGCGCGAAGATCCGCATCAGAAGGGCCTGCTCTACTGCGGCACCGAGACCACCGTTTACGTTTCCTTCGACGACGGTGACCACTGGCAGTCGCTGCGCCAGAACCTTCCGACCACTTCCATCCGCGACATGGTGTTCCATAGCCACGATCACATGAACGATCTGGTGATCGGCACCTTTGGACGCGGCTTCTGGGTGCTCGATGACATCACACCGCTGGGCGAAATCGCCGCCAAGGGCACTATGATCGCCGCCGCTCCGGCGTATTTCTTCCAGCCTGGCGACGCCATTCGCGCCCGCGTCAGCGACAACTGGGACCAGCCCATAAACCGCGAATTGCCGCATGCGGAGAATCCACCCTACGGCGCGATCTTTTATTACCACCTCAGCAGCGCGCCCAGGGGCCCGATCAAGCTCGAGATTTTTGATGCCCAGGGCCAACTGGTGCGCACGATCTCAAGCGTGCCGCCCGAGCTGCCCTCCGTTTGGCCGTATCCAAGTTACTGGGTGGCTACACCGGCCGACACTGCGTTGTCTACCCACGTCGGCACCGATCGTTTCAATTGGGATTTGCGCTACGACGACCCACCCGCCTTCAACCTCGACGTTGAGAATCAGATGAATGTCGAGCCCGGCGACTTTGTCACTCCCGGTCCGCACGGGCCGCAGGTGATTCCCGACGTGTACACCATGAAATTGACGGTGGATGGGACGACCTATACGCGCACGGTCACTGTGCGCAACGATCCGCGCGTTGGCCAGGGCGCACAAGTCATGGCTGCGCTGCGCGAGAAAAACCGGCTCATCATGCTCGCCTACCATGCCGCAAAAGCGAGCTACGCCGGTAACGGCGAGGTCGCCGCTGTACGCGCGCAAGTGGCAAGCCTTCGGCAGACTCAGCTGCCAGGCGATGTTGCCTCCGCCGCGAGCGCGCTCGAGACCAAGCTAGCGACCTTCGGTGGCATAATGCCCACCCGAGGCGCCGGTGGCCGTGGCGGCCGCGGCGGCGCGCCCGCGCGCGGAGGCGTGACGCCGTTCAATACCTTGAATGGCTCCTTCGATGGCATGATCAGTACCCAGCAGGTAGGCCTCGATGAAGCACCAACTCCATCGCAAATCCTGACCTGGGAGGATGATTGCTCCACTTTCAATAGCACCCTTGCCGCCTGGAAAACCGCACAATCACGTGACTTGGCGCAGTTTAACGCGCTGCTAACCAAAAGCAATCTGCAGCCGCTGCGCCTTTCCTCTACTACTTCGACGCCAGCAGTATGCCATTTCGCGCCCGCTCCGACTTCGGCAACAAAACCCTAGCCGTCACGCTCTTTTTGCATCGGCACTCAACTTCCTGGCGTCCTATTAGTATGACTTTCATGGCTGGTTTCCGCGCCCGATATGCGCTGCCCCTGGTGCTGTCGGTTGCAATACTCCCCGCAGCTTCCCTTCCCCTTACTGCTCAGGCCAAATTGGCCGGCGTCCCGAACTTCCGCGAGGTCAATGCCTCGGTGTATCGGGGCGGACAGCCCAACCAGCAAGGCTGGAACAGCCTCGCCGCCATGGGCGTGACTACTGTCATTGATCTATGTGACGAGCATTCGGCTGCCGCCGAGCGCGCCGCCGTCGAGGCGGCCGGCATGCACTACGTCAGCATGCCCATGAGCGGCATCGGCATCACCGAACCGGACGCTAAAACCGTGGAAGCGGTCTACGCACTGCTCGACAAGCCTCAAGGAAAAGTCTTCGTCCATTGCCATAAAGGCATGGACCGCACCGGCACGGTGGTTGCCTATTACCGCGTTGAACACGATCACTGGACCAATCAAAAGGCCCTGGACGAAGCCGAATCCGACGGCATGAGCTGGATCAACATCGGCATGAAGCGCTTCATCGCTGAACTCCATCCGGTGGTCGCCACCGCCGCCGTAGTGGCCGCCGGCGGCCCGGCGAACTGAACGCGTATTGCAGTTCACTCGTAGCGAAGCGCTTCGAGGGGTTCGACGCGGGTGGCGCGGCGGGCGGGAATCAGGCACGCCGCCAGGCTGACGACGAATAGCAGCAACGCCACCGCCGCCAGCGTCACCGGGTCGGTGGCGCCCACATCGAATAGCATGGCATGCAAGTAGCGCGTGGCGGCCCACGCGCCGGCCATGCCCAACCCAAGTCCGATGCCGCCCAGCGCCGCGCCAAAGCCCAGCACCATGCGCAGCACCTGGCCTCGCCGTGCGCCCAGCGCCATGCGAATGCCGATCTCGCGCGTGCGCCGGGTAACCTCCTGCGCAAGTAGTCCGTAAAGTCCAATGCAAGCCAGCAAGAGTGCGAGCGCCCCAAGGCAGCTCGACAAGTCCGCCATCAGGCGCTCGCCGAACAAGGTTTGGTCAATGTTGCGCGCTTGGGTCGAAATGCGCGAGAGCGGCAAGTTCGCATCAGTTGCGTGTACAACTTGGCGCACCGATGCGAGTGCCGCCATCGGGTCGCCCGCGGTGCGTACTTCGAAGGTGGCATAGCCTTCCGATGATGGTGTATAGACTGTCGGCGCCACCGAATCCCGAAGCCCCTGGTATCTGGCGTCGCCGGCTACACCGACGATCTTCCAGCCGCCGGTTGCGCCTTGATCCCCAATGCCGAAAACTCGGCCGATCGGATTGCCTGGTCCGAGATACTTCCGCACGAACGCCTCGTTGACAATGATCGCCTCGGGCGATGTCTTCTTCGCCGCCTTCGGCGCCGGGTCAGGCGCGTCGTATTCCGGCACGAAGTCGGAGGGCACAAAATCACGCCCAAGCGGCAGCGGCAATTTCATGGTGGCGAAAAAGTTCAAACCCACCGGCAGCACATTCACCTCCCGAGACGGGCCGCCGGCAACAATGTGAAAATCGTCTGTTGACAAATCGCCGCTCAGCAGCGGGCTCTCGGAAAAACTGACGCCGCGCACGCCGGGCAGCGCTACGATGCGCTCCTGAACGCCCTGATAGAGCCGGTCCACCGCCGCGCCCTTATAGCCGATCAGTTCCGGCTGTAGCGCAAAGAGCAGCACATGACCGGTGTCGAAACCAGGGTTCACCGAGCGTAGGTTGACGAGCGACCGCACAAGCAGACCGGCTCCGGCCAGCACCACCATGCACAGAGCGATTTGCACCACCACCAGACCGTTGCCCAGGCGCAGGCGGCGCCGGGCGCCGAAAGCGGCGCTGTTCCCCACCCCGGCCTTAAGCGAAGCCTGCAAGTCGCCGCGTGACGCGCGTAGCGCCGGCGCCAAGCCAAAGACAACGCCGGTGGCGACACTCGCCCCGAGCGCAAACAGCAGCACGCGCAGGTCGAGCGAAGCGTGCAAGCTCATGGGGCGATCGTTGGCGCTCGCGATCAGCGCCAGCAGAGCCCGCGCCGTCAGCCAACCTACTCCCAATCCAAACACGCCGCCGATCGCCGATAATAGCAGGCTTTCGGTCAGAAGCTGCCTGAGGATGCGACCCGAGCGCGCGCCCAAGGCCCGGCGCAGGGAGATTTCTTTTTGGCGCGCATTAGCTCGTCCCAGCAGCAATCCCGCGACGTTGGCGCAAGCCATCAGCAAGATCAGTCCCACCGTCCACATCAGGATGGTCAGCGGGTCGGTGAATTCGGCGCGCAATCCCTGCAAGCCCGTCTGCGCCGGCACCATGGTGGTGCGCGGATCATCGCCAGGTTTCGAGAGCGGAGCGCCGCCGCCGCCACTCTTGTTCAGCAGCGCGGCGCGAAACCGGCCGTTAACCTCGGCTTGGGCCTGCGCCAGGGGCACACCTGGGCGCAGCCGCGCCAACAGCGTCAAGTAAATTGAGTCGGCGTCATTGCGACGCGGGCGCCAGTGCGGCGTCAGCCGCGGCAGCGCGCTGAGCGGCAACCATCCGTCGTACACATAGCCTGGCGTGAGCGCGTTAAAGTCAGGCGCCGCGACACCGACAATGGTCACCGGCAAGTTATTGATCGCGACCGTTTTCCCGACAACATCGCGCCGCCCGCCGAACTCGTTCTGCCAATACCGGTAATTCAACACCAGCGCCAACGGCGATGCGGGCAAATCGTCGCTGGCCGTCAGCACGCGCCCGACGGCCGCGTCCACTCCCACCACCGAAAAATAATTCCCCGCCACCGCCTGCGCGGTTAGGATGCTGGCTTGTCCCGCACCGCTCAGGTTGTATTGGTTCGCGCCCGCCGCCGCCGTGACCGCCCTCAGACTCTGGGCGTGCTGCGAGAGTTCCTGATAAAACGGCAGCGAAAACGAACAGCCCCCGACGTCTCCGCCGCCCCGCCCCCGGTCCTCGCAATCGCCGTAGCTCGACGAGCTATGGAAGGGGTCCTTATGCGCCGACCATTTGAGCAGCATCAGGTTCTGCGGATCGCGCCCCGGCAGCGGTTGCAAGAGCACCGCATCCATGATGCTGAAAATCGCCGTGTTGGCGCCGATCGCCAGCGCCAGCGTGATCACGATCACAGCCGTCAGGCCAAGCTGCCGGCGCATCACACGCGCGGCGTATCGAAGATCCTGCCGTACCGTCGTTAGCATAGCCATGTTCTACATACGGGCCAGGCGCCAATTTGGTTTACAGGCGCGGCGCCCAGAGCTAACAGTTTCAGGTTATCGCCCGCCGTTGACATCCACGACATATTACGCCATAGTGACAAATGTGTGGCCCGAAAGACTTAGGAGAACTAAATGAAGATCAAACTGCTTCGGTATTTACTGACCGGGCTGACTGTGGCTTCGGTCATTTCCATCACCGCCTGGGGACAGGCGGCCAACGGCAGCATCAACGGTCGCGTTCTCGACCCGCAACACGCCGCCATTCCTGGCGCCGCAGTAACGGTGACCAACACCGCGACGGGTGTAACCAGCAAGAGTTCGACTGACATCAACGGCCATTTTGACGTGCAGGCACTCCCGATCGGCGCCTACACCGTCACCGTCGAGCATACCGGCTTTCAGAAAGTCACGACTCAGGCCCAGTCGCTCGAAATCGGCCAGACGCGTCGCTTTGACATCACCCTGCCGCTCGGCTCCGCCGCCCAGGCGGTGACGGTCGAAGCCGCGGTGTCGCAAGTCGAAACCGAAAACGCCACCGTGGGCGCCACCGTCACCGGCTCCGAGATCCACGATCTCCCGCTCAACGGCCGCAACACGTTGGACCTAGCCACGCTACAGCCCGGCGTTACCCCCGGGAATAGCGCGGTCGGCGGCTTCAGCGTCGCCGGCGGACGGGTTGACTCGATAACTTATTTGCTCGACGGCGGCCTCAACAACGACCTGCTGAGCAATGACGTCGTGTTCAACCCCAACCCCGATACAATCGCCGAGTTCCGCCTTTTGTCAAGCGATTACACCGCCGAGTACGGCCGCTCTGGCGCCGGCGTCATCAGCGTGGTCACCAAGAGCGGAACCAACCGCATTCATGGCAGCGCGTTTGACTTTGTCCGCAACGGCGATCTCAACGCCAATACGTTTTTCCGCAATCTCACTGGCGTACCGCGCGATACATTAAAGCGCAACCAATTTGGCGGCACCCTAGGGGGACCGATCACCATCCCGGGTATTGTCCACGGCCACGATAAATTGTTTTTCTTTGTCGGCTATCAGGGGGAACGCCAGAGCGATATTGCCAGCGCCCTGCAGACACCGACTTTTACGCCCGCCGAACTGGCTGGCGATTTCTCCAAATCCGGCGCCAACGGCGCCGAGGACGGCACGCCCGATCCGGCCGTGGCCGCCTTCCTGCAAGCCAATCCCTTCTTCCAGCCCAACGCCGCGCT
>JANWLQ010000216.1 GCA_025450725.1 Terriglobales bacterium | reverse complement strand
TCCGCCCCCGACAAACAAGCGGCGCGGCGCCCAAGGGAAGCGGGCCGGCCACACCTTGGCCGGCCTGCGCGCCTGGGGCCGCTGGAAGCGGGCTGAGGGCGGCCCTTGGCCGCCCGAACCCCGCGCCAATCATTAGTTAGTCGATGGCCTGGAAAAAACGCAGGCCCAAGCGCATCCCAATTGCAGCCAGCACTCCAAACGCAATCAACAGCATCGGGCCCGGATGGGTGACGTAGGCAATGACGAGGATCAGCGCCGCAAGAAGCACCAGAACTAGCGACATGCCGCGGTGGAAGCGCTCCATGGTGGACCCAACCCAGGCGTCCGGGGTAACCTCCAGGGCGCGCCCCTCGTGCGTGTCGGTGCAATTTTTCTTGAGCGCACAACTGTTGCAGACGTGGGCCTCGGCGCGATAGATTGCGTCCACGCGATGGTGGTCGGCGGCGTGGCGGCGGAGGACATTGCCGGTGGGGCAGCGCCATCGGTCGAGCTCCTGTTCGTATGTGAAGCCCGCCGTCTTATAAGCCTCGGAGCGGCGATGGACGCGTCGGGCGGTCCATTCGAAGGCGGCGGCGGCCCCGAGGAGCAGCAAGGCGTAGGACACCGCGAGCCAGGCGACGAGCCGCGAGCTCATCCGCGCGACTCACGGGCGGGCATTTCGATTGCGACCCGCTCCTCGGTGAACAGCACTTCGCCTGTTGCATCCACGTCACCTGCTGGGCGCAGGCGGCGCACCGCGAGGACACAAAGATAAAGCAGCGGCAACACGCCGCCGACGATAAAGACGACATCGCCGGGGAGCCGCATCCATTCCAGCGTTTTGTTAATAGGGGAGCCGAGGAATTTTAGAGAACGCGCCGCCACGTAGCCCACCTCGACCGATTCGTATAGCTGCGAGATTCCGAGCGGGAACAGCGTGGCAAACACCATCCAGGCCAAGCCAAGGTTGAGCGACCAAAAACTGATTTTGGCGGCCTTGTCGGACCATCGCCGCTCGGGGATCATATAACGGATGCAGAAAAGCGCCAAGCCAACCGCCAGCATGCCGTACACCCCCATCATGGCGGCATGCGCGTGATTGGCCGTCAGGCCGGTCCCGATCTCGTAATAGGACACGATGGGCAGATTGACCAGGAATCCGAAGACGCCCGCGCCCAGGAAGTTCCAGAACCCGACCGACACCAGAAACATTACTGCCCAGAGATGCGGGAATGGTTTCCGTGACGGGCCCTCCTGTCGGGCGCCGAGCTGCAGGAAACTCCAGGCCTCAAGCGTGAGGAAAGTGAGCGGAATTACTTCGGCGGCGGAAAAGAACGCGCCCAAGGCCATGTGCTCGGCGGGTTCGCCGGAGAAGTACAGGTGGTGCATCGTGCCAATGACACCGCCCACGGAATAAAGCACCAGATCCAGATAAATCACCTGCAGCGCGACTTTCTCCCGCACCACGCCCAGCAACACGAAAACGTAGGCCACCATGATCGTGGTGAAGAGTTCGAGAAAATCCTCGACCCAGAGATGGACGACCCAAAAACGCCAGAAGTCGGCGGTGGTAAAATTCGAACTTGGCTGGGCGATCAGACCCACGGCATAGAAGGCTGGCAGTGAGAGCGCGGAGAAGAAGAACAGCCAAGGCATGTTGCCCATGTGGTCGTTGGCTAGGCGATCTTTCATGCCGCGCCATAAGATCAGCACCCAGGCCAGCAGGCCGAGGCTGAGCAGCGCTTGCCAGAAGCGGCCAAGATCGAGATACTCGAAACCTTGATCGCCGAACCACTTCCACCAATTTCCCATCCAGCCCATGATGCCGGCGTACTCGCCGGCAAGGCTGCCGACCACGACCACGACCAGAGCGCCGAGCAGGCCATAGGCAAGCCAATGCTGGCGTCGAGGCTCGCGCCCGGCGATCATCGGCGCCAGGAAGATGCCCGCCGCGAGAAACGAGACCGCTACCCAGAAGATAGCCAATTGCACGTGCCACGTGCGCACGATGTTGTACGGAAGCCAGCGCCCGAGGTCAATGCCGAAAAAGCTTGTGAGGTCGGCCCGGTAGTGTTGCGTTGCTCCGCCGAGCAATGCCTGCAGCAGGAAAAGGGCCGCCATGACGAAGAAGAACCACGCGGTGGCGCGCTGCGCCGGAGTGAGATGGACTTCATCCGGCGGACGGAAGGCGATCGTGCGTTCCTCCCGACCGTGCCAGCCGAGGAAGCTCCACCGCCCGAAGGCGCCGAACAACAGGCCGATGCCGCCCAGCAGGGCGATGAGCGACAGCACGCTCCAGACCAGAGTGTTGGCCGTGGGAGCGTTGTCCACCAGGGGCTCGGGTGGCCAGTTGTTCGTGTAGGAATAGACCTCGTGCGGACGGTCGGCGGCCGCGGCCCAGGCCGTCCAGGCGAAGAAGGCGGTCAGATCGTGCAGCTCCGCGACCGCGGTAATGGCGCGGGGACGCAAGCCTTTGGCCGAACTGGGGTCGGAAAACTCTTGGGTATAGTAGGCCTCGAGCTGTTCGAAGGCCGATGCCTGCGCGGCCGAAAAGGTAAGCGTTTGCGCGCTCGCGTCGAACCGATTGGTCTTGAAGTCCTCCACCGTGAGGCGATGGGCACGCCCCTCCTCCGCCTCGCCACCATAGGCTTGCTCGACTATTTGAGCCGCGCGATTCAAATAGTCGGCCGTGTAATCGGGGCCTAAATAGGCGCCGTGTCCGAAAATCGAGCCATATTCCATCAGCCCGTTCTTAAGGAAGACTTCCTGGCCATGGGTTATATCGGCGCCTGTGAACAGAAGCGCGCCATTAGCTGCAATGACCCGTCTCGGTATCGGCGGTTCGGAAGTGTAGGTCTTGTAGGCAAGCAGACCCATGACAAAGAAACCGAACAACACCACCACCGCGCCGGCTTGAATCCAACCCGAGGAGACCAGCAAGCTGCGGCGCGCACCTGAGTTCGTTGACATGAATGACCGACCTTCCGCTTTCCTGCCTAATGCCGATCAGTGTAACGGCTCACGGTGACCTTTGCACACAAAGGCACGGGATGAATCACTAACCCAATAGTGCGGGTCCGGCGCTGAGGCCAGTGCATGCGGCTACGGCCGCAGTTCCGGATCGTGGGCGCTCTCCGCGTTTGGCCAAGCCAGGGTGAGCAGGAATGCGCTGTCCTCGAGCGCCTCGACATCGTGCACGATCTCGCGATCAAGCACCAAAAGGTGGCCTTCGGGCAGATCGCAAACGCCCCCGCGAGCGAGCAGGACGCGCACGCGCCCACTCAAGCCCTCGAGCGTAACGCGAGCCGCGGTGCGGTGTTCGGGCATCCGCGTGCCCGCGCGCATGGCCACTAGTACGACCCGCAAATCGGCGTGCTTCACCAGCGTAGTCGAACTTGGCCCGGTGGATTCGGTCCAAGCAGACTGCTTATGCAAATGGTCAATCTCAGCGGGAAGGTTAAAGCTCAGAACCGGAACGTCGAGTGTTCCGGCAAGCTGCTCGTGCCCGACCGGACGCGGCGCAGCGTCGTCGTGCGAATCCGTGGTCATGCCTCATTTTAGCTCCGTTCGCTCCCTCTGACGTGAGAGATCGAGGCGCACGGTACAGCGCCCGCAAAAAGTACCCGTTTCAGCGCTTCCCCGGTGAGACTGCCCGGCACCTGCGCGACCAATTCCGGCACGCCTTCGGCCACAAGATAGCCGCCCCGTTCACCGCCTTCGGGGCCGAGATCAATCAGCCAATCCGCGGTCTTGATGACGTCGAGGTTGTGCTCGATAATCAGGATGGTATTGCCCAGCTCGACCAATGCCTGCAGCACCGCCAGAAGGTGTTTGACGTCCTCAAAATGCAAACCGGTGGTGGGTTCATCGAGCAGGTAAATCGTCTTGCCGGTTTGGCGCTTGCTCAACTCCTTCGCTAATTTAATGCGCTGCGCCTCGCCGCCGGAGAGTGTGGTGGCCGACTGCCCGAGATGCACGTAGCCGAGGCCCACCTGGTTGAGCGTGGCCAGCTTCTGCCGAATCTTGGGAACATTCTCAAACAGCGCCAGCCCTTCCTCGACTGTGGCCTCCAGCACGTCGGCAATCGAGTGTTCGCGATACCGCACCGCCAGCGTCTCCTGGTTGTAGCGCCGGCCGCGGCACACCTCGCAGCGCACGTAGACGTCGGGCAGAAAGTTCATTTCAATGCGCCGCTGGCCGTCGCCCTGGCAGGCTTCACAGCGTCCGCCGCGCACGTTGAAACTGAAGCGCCCCGCCTTGTAGCCGCGCGCGCGCGACTCCGGCAGCATGGCGAATAGATCCCGGATCGGCGTGAACAGCCCGGTATACGTGGCCGGATTCGAACGCGGCGTGCGGCCGATCGGGTCCTGGTCAATGCGGATAACCTTGTCGAAAAACTCTGTGCCCGCGATGCGGTCGTGCTCGGCCGGCTTGGAGAGCGAGCGGTAATAGCGCGCCGCGAGCGCCGGGTACAGAATGTCGTTCACCAATGTGCTCTTGCCCGCGCCCGAGATGCCGGTCAGCACGGTGAGCAGGCCCGCGGGGATGAACACGTCAATATTCTTGAGGTTGTGGGCGCGCGCTCCGTGGATCGTAAGCCCGTGCCCGGCGCGCGCCGCGCGCCGCAGCGCGGGCACCGCAATCGAAGCGCGCCCGCTGAGGTAGTCCCCGGTGAGCGAACCCGGCGTGGCCGCCACTTCCGCCGGCGTGCCCTGGGCGACGATCTCGCCGCCGAAGCGCCCCGCGCCCGGCCCCAGGTCGAGCACGTGGTCGGCCCGCTCAATCGTCTCGCGGTCATGTTCGACCACCAGCACCGTGTTGCCCAAATCGCGCAGCCTGAATAACGATGCCAACAACCGGTCGTTGTCGCGCGGATGCAAACCGATCGAGGGCTCGTCAAGCACGTACAGAACGCCGCGCAGGCGCGAGCCGATCTGGCTCGCCAGGCGGATGCGCTGCGCTTCGCCCCCCGAGAGCGTGGCGGCGCCGCGATCCAGGCTCAAGTAGGCGAGCCCGACTTCAAGCAGAAACCCGAGCCGCTCGCGCACCTCGGTCACCAAACGCCCGGCAATCTGCTCTTGCCGCGGGTTGCGCGCCAACTCGCGTGTCAGTTCATCCGTCGCTGCGGCGGCGGCTTCGAGCGAGAGTGCGGTGAAGGCGGCGATCGAACGTCCGCCCACGTGCACGGCGAGACTTTCAGGGCGCAGTCGCTGGCCGTGGCACGACGTGCAAGGTATCGGCGAGGTGTAGCCCAGCAGCCAGTCGCGCGCCTCTTCGAAACTGGCGTCTTCCAGCATTTGGTTCAGGTGGCCGACCACGCCCTCGAAATCGCCGCCGCCGCGGAACAACTCCTCCCGTTGCCGCTGGCTCAGTTCACCCACCGGCCGAGTGATGGGAATCCTGCGCCCCCGGGCAAACGCTTCCAGCTCTTTTCTAAAATCACCGTTGCTCGAGCCCGGGCCCAGGCCCCCCTCGAGCAGCGCCTTCCCTGGGTCCACGATGAACTTCGCCGGATCGAACTCGAACCGGTAACCCAGGCCCTCGCAAGTCTCGCAAGCGCCGTACTTGCTGTTGAAGGAGAACGATCGCGGTTCAAGCTGGGCCATCGCGATGCCGCAATCCGGGCAGGCCAATGATTCCGAGAGTAATCTCTCCTCAGTGCGCTCACGGTCGAGCAGGCGCGCGACAATGACCAGGCCTCCGGCCAGCTTGAGCGCCGTGGTGATTGAGTTTTGCAGCCGGGCGCCAATGCCGGCGCGCACGAACAGCCGGTCAACGACCACCTCGATGGTATGCGCCTTGCGTTTGTCCAGCCGCTCGGCGCCGAGCGGCTGTTCCTCGAGATAGCGCATCACGCCATCAACCCGCACCCGTGAAAAACCCTGCTTCGGCAATTCGGCCAGCTCGTTCTTGAATTCACCTTTGCGGCCGCGCACGATGGGCGCCAGTATCATCACCCGCGGTGCTTCACTCCCGGCGTTGGTCGCCCCCATCTCCATCACCTGCTCGACCATTTGCTCAGCCGATTGGCGCACGATCGGTTTGCCGCACTTTGGGCAGTGCGCCGAGCCAATGGACGACCACAGCAGCCGCAGGTAATCGTATATTTCAGTGATCGTGCCCACCGTCGAGCGCGGACTCCGGCTGGTCGTCTTCTGCTCAATGGCGATAGCCGGGCTCAGGCCGTCAATCGAGTCCACATCGGGGCGTTCGAGCTGATCGAGAAACTGGCGCGCGTAAGCCGAGAGTGTTTCCACGTAACGGCGCTGCCCTTCGGCATAGAGAGTGTCAAAGGCCAGGCTGCTTTTGCCCGAGCCGCTCAGCCCGGTGATCACCGTCAGCGCCTGGCGGGGAATCGAGGCGGAGATGTTTTTCAAATTGTGTTGCCGCGCCCCGCGGATCACAATATCGCGGAGTCCACTGGCTCGAACTTGGGGGGGCATGGAATCTTCCATTTTAGCGTGTTAGTCTCGACTGCATGCGGATTCTCGTCACCGGAGGCGCCGGCTTTCTCGGTTCCCACTTCTGTGACCGGCTCATCGCCGAGGGACACGAGGTGGTCTGTTTCGACAATCTCGTCACCGGCAGCGAACGCAACCTGGAGCAACTGGCGCGCCAGCCCCGCTTTAGCTTCGAGGCGCGCGATATCTGCCAGCCGCTGCAACTGGCCGGCCCGCTGGATGTGGTCTGCAACTTCGCCTCACCCGCCAGTCCGGTCGATTTCGCCCGCCTCCGGCTGGAAATATTGCGGGTCGGTAGTCAGGGTACCTGGAACTGCCTGGAGTTGGCCCACGCCAAAGGCGCCCGCTTCATGATCACCTGCACTTCCGAGGCGTACGGCGACCCGCTGGTGCATCCCCAGCGCGAAGACTATTGGGGGAACGTGAACCCGGTTGGCCCGCGCTCCTGCTACGACGAGAGCAAGCGCTTCGCCGAGGCGCTGACCATGGCCTATCACCGCAGCCATGGTCTTCGAACCCGCATCGCCCGCATCTTCAACACCTATGGGCCCAGAATGCGGCTCGATGACGGCCGCCTCGTGCCCGCGTTGGTGGCGCAGGCGCTGCGCAAGCAACCGCTGACCGTCTTCGGCGACGGCACCCAGACGCGCAGCTTCTGCTACGTTGACGACGAGATTGACGGGCTGCGCCGGCTGCTCGACTGCGACGACCCCTACCCCATCAACATTGGCAATCCGCGCGAAACTGCCATCAGCGAATTCGCGCGCATTGTCGCGGCGCTGGCCGGAACGCCCGAGAAAATCGACTATCGCCCACTGCCCCCGGACGATCCCAAACGCCGCTGCCCCGACATCACCCGCGCCCGCACCCTGCTCGGCTGGGAGCCGCGGGTGACGCTGGAAGACGGCCTCGGCCAAACCATGGCCTGGTTCCGCTCCCATATTTAATTCCGTAAGCTCGAATCGTTGCGGGCCAGTTATCGGTGCGGGCAGCCGGGCCAGCAACACGGCCGGCGTTGACCTTCGTTGAGATGGAGGATGACCCGCT
>JANWLQ010000215.1 GCA_025450725.1 Terriglobales bacterium | reverse complement strand
CCATCGCGTGTCAGCTCGTGTGTTCACATTGGACCGGGTCATGGAGAAAGCCGCGCGCGCGCTCGGGCTCGACACCGATGATTCAGTGCGCGGCGGCGAGTGAGGTGGGCAGATGCAGGATGAGGCGGACTGGGGCGGGCGCGGTGGGCGCGGTTGACGGGCCGAACTCGCCTAGGAGCAACATCCGGTTGTCGCGGGTGATGCCGGCGATGGAGGACCAGGCTAACAGTCCCGGATTCTGGTAGACCTCCACCGGCGCACCGGCCGAAAATGCACTGCCCGGCGCCACGGGCACCCTCATGATCGTGTCGCGATGGCGATAGTAGATAGCGCGACCATCTGGCGCCCAAGTGGGTTGAACGCTGGATGTGTTGTATTCGGCTTGACCGGTGTCCAACTGCCACTTGGCGCCAGTGGCGGGAAAAGGTTGGACGAATGCGGCGGCGCTGGTGAAGCTGCCAGAGGCATAAGCGATCCAGCGGCCGTCAGGCGAGAAGCGCGGCGCGATGCCGTCGCCAAAAAGGCTGGGAACGCCCACGGGCGCGTGCTGCGGGCTGAGCGTCTGGATTGCGTTGTGGTTGCCGGCGATGGCAAACACTAAGGAATGAGCGTCGGGAGAAAACGATGGCGCATCTACATCGATCGTGCTCGGCGCCAGAAAAGTTCCAGCGCCTGCGCCGTCGGCGCGTTCCAGGTAAATGCCGGAGCTGAGTTTGCCCCCAGCCACCACGCGAAATGCAATAAAGCGCCCGTCGGGTGACCAGGCGGGTGCCGCAGAGTGGCCGTCAAAGGTCAGCCGGGTGAGGACACGGCGGATAAAATCCCAAACGAAAATGTCGCTGCCGCCGCCGGCGAAGGGCTCGCCTTGCAGGGCCACCCGGGCTTCATTGGGCGACAGGGCCGGGAACAAAAACCGATAAGAATCCGACAAGTGTACGGTGGTGGCCTTGCCGGAAGGAGTGACCCAAGCGAGATCACTTCCACCAAATCCAGCGATTGAACCGGGGACGTAGGCCAGGGCGCCATTACCGCCGACGGCGAACTGAGCCGCGCCGCTGCTGCTGGTTTCGGCCACTCCGGAGAACAGCGGTTGGCTGGCGCCCAGCAGTTGCAAGTGGGCTGCATCGAAGCGCGCCGCGTATAGGTCGCCGGCGCGGACATAGACCAACGTCCCGTGGGCTGCACCGGTCGAGTCTGGTAGGAAGCGGGCCATCGCGCCCCCGTTGATGAGGCGCGTTACGGTGTGGGTCGAGAAGGAATAGGCAGCGATGGTGTCGTCGTCATTGTCGTTAGGCCGGCCCAAATTTCCGATCGAAAACAGAATCGCCCGGCCATTTGCGATCGCCTGCGGCCAGCGGTGGCTACGATCGCCGTGGCTGGCTTCGAGCGCGGTCAAAGTTGAAATCGCGCCGCCGTCACTCGAAATTGTGAACAAGGGACTGGTGGCGTCGGTCGCGAACACAATTTGACCATCAGGAAGCCATGCGGCGCCGCGACCGTTGGTAGCTGGTTCGAGAGCGGTGGGAAGACCGCCGGAGAGGCGGATCTTCTTCAAATGATTGTCGGCGAAGAAGCCCAGCCATTGGCCATCAGGCGAGAAAAACGGATCGTCGGCGTCGTTGGTTCCAGCCAGCGGCGAGGCCTCGAATTGGTCGAGGCGGCGGAGATAAATCTGATGGTTGCCGCTGGCGACGAACGCAAGCGTTTGGCCATCAGGGGAGAGGGCGAGGGTTGGTTGCCCGACCTTCCCATCGACGTCCTGGTCGATGGGGACATAGAGCGTGAACTTTTGCGTGGGCAGCGCGGGTCCGGCTGGGCCGTCGCGGAGGGTCAGCCACAGGGCCAAGCCGCCGGCGATCGCCAGCGCGGCGGCAAGTGCGATCATCCAACCACTAAGCCGCCGCTGCGAAGCGGATGCGGCGGCGGGTGTCGGCAGGGCGGCCTGAGTCAGCATCCAACCGACGTCGCGGGCGGATTGCAGGCGGTCCTCCGGGCTGCGCGCCAAACATGCCCGGATGAGCCGATCAAGCGCGGGCGGCTCGACCGTGGTGAGGCCGGCGTAGGCGGGCTGGGCAGTGGCCATCTCGAATAGCACACATCCCAGGGCATAGATGTCGGTGCAGGCGTCGGTCTGCAGCCCGGCGAGCTGTTCCGGACTCATGTACGGGACCGTTCCCAGCACCACGCCGGCCATGGTGGCGGGGGCGTCAAACGCGGTGGCGGCGAGCGAGCTTGCCGCAAACGCGCTCGATCCTGTGGCCTTGGCCAGACCGAAGTCGAGCAGCTTGGCGCCCGACGATGTCAGCATCACGTTGGCGGGCTTGAGGTCGCGATGAACAATGCCGGCGCGATGGGCGCGATCGAGCGCGGCGGCGATTTGGCCGCCGAGGCGGATGATTTCATCGAGCGGCAGAGGCCCGAGGCGGAGGCGTGCGGCGAGGGTTTCGCCCTCGAGGTGTTCCATGACCAGATACAGCGTGCCGTTGGCTTCGCCGATATCGTGGAGCACGCAGATGTTGGGGTGCTGCAACGCGCCCACGGCGCGCGCCTCACGCTCGAAGCGCGCTCGCAATTCGGGCGATGCGTCCAGCTTGGAGTGCAGGAGCTTGATGGCGACAGTGCGGTCAAGCCGGGTGTCGCGGGCGCGGTAGACCTCGCCCATGCCGCCCGCGCCCAGCGGGGCCAATATTTCGTAGGGTCCGAAGCGTGTTCCGACGGCAACCACACCCGGATTATACTGTGGGTGGTCCAGCCGGGGCGTCGTCGTGCGAAACTAGCTAGGAGGCTGAGCTGCGACCCGAATGGCGATTAATTTTAAACTGCGGAACTTACTTTACGTCGTTCATGCGGTGCCGCCGGAGCGGGTGGCGGGATTGATGCCGGCCGGGGTGGCGCTCGACGTGCGCTCGACGCCGGAGGGGCCGAGGGCGTTTTTGGCCACCGTCGCGCTGGAAGCCGGGGCGGCGTTTCCCTATATTCTCAGCGGATTTCGCCAGATCAACTACCGCATTTATGTGCGTCACGACGAGGAGCCGGGAGTATTGTTCGTGCGCTCGTGGGTCTCGGCGCGGGCGGCGGCGGCGGTGCTCAGCCTGGCGATACCGACCGAGCATGCTTCGGTGGACACGACCATTGACAACGACGAGCGTCCGTATGGGCGGTATCAGGTGCTGGCGCACTCCGGTGATCATCATTTGACGTTGGATGCGCACGCCGATCCCAGCATTGATTTCGGCTACTTCGGCTCGCGCAGCGAGGCCATCCATTTTCTTACCCATCGGCTGAATGGCTTCACCGCTGGTGCGCATCCGAAAACCGGGCTCTCGGTGATTCGGGTTTCGCATCCAGCGATGAATCCGATCTCGGCCCGGGTCACGGTGAGCGCCGCCGACCAGTGGACCGACGCCGGCATCCTCACCCCGGAGGAGGCGCGGCATCCGGCGCTGGCGCTGATCCAACCCGAAACCCAGTTCGATATGAATTTGCCGGAGAAGCTGGCGGACTGAGCGCGCCGCGGCGTGGAATTGCTCGCAGGCGTTAGTAGCCGCAAAAACGGAGGAGGGCGGCTTGTTGCGTCGCCCTCCTCCGTTTGCGAAAACGGACTTCGAGCTTTCTAGTGATCCAATTCGCCGAGCAAGCCCTGATCCAGTTTTTGGATCGAGGGCGGCAGCGGCGCGTAGTTCAGCGCCGCCGCGGCCGCCTGGCCGCGGGTTAGGACGTACTGCACGAATTCCTTCAGCGCGGCGCGCTTTGCCTGGTCGGTGCCGTTCTTGGGGATGATCAGGAACGTCAGACCGGAGATGGGGTACGACTTCGCCCCCGGAGCGTTAACGATCGCGGTACGAACGTCGTGCGCCAGCACCGCCGCCGAGGCGTCAATCGCCGCCGAGGCGCCGGCCGCGGAGGGCAGGATGTAATTGCCGACCCGATTCCGGACGGCCGCCACCGGAAGGTGGTTCTCGTTGGCGTAGGTCAACTCGACGTAACCGATCGCGCCGGTGGTTTGCTTTACCAGCCCGGTCACGCCTTCGCTACCCTTGCCGCCCAGGCCAACCGGCCAGCTTACTGAAGTGCCGTTGCCAACCCTCGACTTCCATTCCGGATTGACGGCCGAGAGGTACGCAGTGAAAATGCCGGTCGTGCCGCTGCCATCGGAGCGATGGACAATCAGAATCGCCTGGTCAGGAAGCGAGACGCCCGGATTGGCGGCGACGATGGCGGGGTCGTTCCATTTGGTGATTGTCCCCAGGAACATGCCGCTCAGCGTTTCGGCCGTCACTTGCAGCGGCTTTGACACGGGTAGGTTGTAGGTGATGCAAACCGGTCCGGCGGTTTCAGGAATTTGCACCACGGGAGCGGGCATGGTCTTCAACTGTTCGTCGGTCAGGGCCACGTCGGAGGCGCCGAAATCCACGGTCCGGTTCTTGACCTGTTGAATCCCGGCGCCGCTGCCGATGGATTGATAGTTGATCTCGACGCCAGGGTGGGCCTGCTTGAAATCCGCGGCCCAGCGCGCCATAACGGGATACACGAAAGTGCTGCCGGCGGCGGTAAGCGAAGCCGACTGCAGGGGGAAGGCTGCCGGTACAACCGACAGCCCGGTGGCTAACAACGTAGCGAATGCGAGCGGGAAAAATGATTTGAACATGGGAGACATTTCTTTAGGGCAGCGTATAGCGGAGATCCATAAACACCATTCCGGCGTGGGCGTTCTTGGGCGAGCCGGCGGTCACGGTGAAGGGAGTGCGCACCAGGTACGAGGCCTGGGTGATGAGTTGCAGGCCACCGTATTGAGCCGACTTCCAGAAGGTGTGAACAATGCCAAATGTCCCTTCCTGAATGGTGCGGTTCATGCTGCTGGGCGCTCCGGGAAAGCCGTAGCCGACCGGCGTCGCGCCCGACAGGTCGAAGTCGCGCTTGATGTTGATCCCGCCGTAGTAGGCATAGGCCAGGTAGCCGGGGTTGACCTGATATTCGAAGCCGCCAATTCCGCCCTGGGTGAGCACCGGCGAAACCGCGCCGTTCTGGCGAATGATCATGTCGGGCACCATGCCGAAGAAGTAGCGGCCGCCGCCGTCACCGAGGAAGCTGGTGGCGATCAGATGGAGGCCCTTGGCGATCTCGGCATTGGCGTTGACCGACACGCCGCCGCCGGCTGCGTGCTGGGTAAGGTTGGTCGCCGGGGTAAACGTGCGGAACTCACTCTCCAGGCCCGCAACTTCAATGTGCAGGCCATGTCCGCCAGTCGCGGTGTCGAAGGCCACTTTCCCGATGATGTCGGGGGTAAAACCGGGGGCGGAAAAATTCGACCCGCCACTGTTTACCTGGCTGTTGTACACGGTGCCGGGCAGCACAACGGTGGGCGCGCCCGAACTGCCGCCGACATACGGCTCGCCATTCTCGATGGAAACGCCGGCCACAAGATGGTCGGAGGCGTGGTACATCAGCCGGAATTGCGGCTGCCGCGCCCAGGTGAGGCCCACCTGGTAGTTGGTATCCATGTTCTGGCCGTAGAACAGGTCGCTGGGCATGGGCGAGAGGCCGACTTTGTTCGGCGTAAGCAGGCTCCAGTCTTGGCCGGCCAGGACTTCCCATCCGCCATGGCGCGCGTCAACGAAGTAAACGCGCATACGCATCGTGTCGCTGTTGCTGCTCACCGCGACGTTCGACGGCTGGTTGCCCAGAAAGTCGGTCTCGAGATAGCCGTAATAATCGGTACCCTCGTGTTGGCCGCTGACTTTGAGCGTGAGGCGCGAGTTCTGCGCGCTCTCGCGTAGTTCGGTCAAGCGCCCGGCGACCGTGTTGTTGTACGGTATGCCGGCAAAATTGGTGCCGATGCCCGAACCAACATTGGTTGAGCGGTACACGGTGGTGAAGTCGAGGAACCCTCCCGGCGCGAACTCGAAGGCGCCGATCTTGAAGGAAAGCGGACTCGCCGCGGCGGGGGTGGCATCCTGCGCGACCGCGGGCGCGAGCAGCGCCAGCCCGGCGGCGAGGCAGAGTGAGAACCGAGAAAGCTTTGTCATAGACTTCCATCATGGCGTATCAGTTGCCATCTCAGCGTTACAGCTGAATTACAAGCGTGGGGCGACGAGCGGATTGTTACAGACGTGTGACAACAAGCCGCGCGCGGCAATTGCGGGCCTCGTATCGTCCATACTGACGATGATTCTTTGCTGGCTCCCCTCTGTATGGACCGCTTGTATCCATGGATTCTGCGCACGCTGGGCCTGGTCGTGCCGGCGCTGGTGGTGGCGCTCGGATGGCAGTTGTACCAGGGAGCGGCGGCCGCGCGCCACGCCTTCGGCTGGGGCTTTGTGGTCGGCTCGAGCTGGGATCCGGTCTTTAATCACTTCGGAGCGTGGCCCTTTATTTTCGGCACCCTGGTAACGACGGCGGTGGCCATCGTGCTGGCGGCGCCGCTGGGCATTGGCGTCGCCATCTTCCTGGCTGAACTCGCGCCCAACTGGCTGCGCGGCCCGGTGGGATACCTGGTCGAGCTTTTGGCCGCGGTGCCGAGCGTGGTGTTTGGTCTATGGGGTTTGTTCGTGCTCGCGCCCTGGATGCGCACCGACCTCGAGCCCTGGCTGATCGCGCACGGCCATAACTTTCCGTTGTTTCGGGGCGCGCCCTACGGCCTCGGATTCCTGGCCGCCGGTTTGGTGCTGGCCATTATGGTGACGCCGTTCGTGGTTGGCATGGCGCGTGAGGCGATCATTGCGGTTCCGCGGGTGCAGCGCGAGGCCGCCTATGCCCTGGGCGCCACGCGATGGGAAACGATTTGGCAGGTGGTGCTGCCCGGCGCCCGCAGCGGTATCGCCGGCGGCGTGCTGCTCGGCATGGGCCGCGCCTTGGGTGAAACCATTGCGGTTACCATGCTGATCGGCAACACGCCGGCGGTGAGCGCGTCGCTGTTGGCGCCCGGTTACACTCTGGCCAGCGTCATCGCCAACGAATTCACCGAGGCAACGACGGCGCTCTACACCTCCGCGCTGGTCGAAATCGGCTTGGTCCTTTTCGCCAGTACCCTGGTCGTCAACTTAATCGCCCGGCTCATGATTGCGCGCCTCGCGGCCGCGGGAGCGGCGGCATGAACTTGCGCCTGCGCAATAGCGCGAACTGGATCATGCTGACGCTCACCGCCGTCTGCACGGTGGCGGTGCTGATTCCGCTTTTTCTGATCCTTTACTATGTCATTCGCCAGGGCGCCGCCGGATTGAACTGGGCCTTGTTGACCCGCCTGCCGGCGCCCCCGGGCGAGAGCGGAGGAGGAATGGCGAACGCCATTGTCGGCACGCTCGAGCTGCTGGCCATGGCCATCGTGCTCGGAGTGCCGCTGGGGCTGGCAATCGGGGTCTACACCGCCGAACTCGGCAATGGATGCGGCATTGACAAACTGGCCGGCGTAGTGCGCTTCGGCGCGGATGTGCTGACCGGCATTCCCACCATCGTGACCGGGTTGTTCGTATATGGTCTGGTGGTGGTGCCAATGCACCGTTTCTCCGGCATCGCCGGCGCGATCGCGTTGGCGCTGATCATGCTGCCGGTGGTTTCGCGGGCCAGCGAAGAGGTGCTGCGCATGGTGCCCCACGCTTACCGGGAAGCCGCGCTCGCCTTGGGCGCCAGCCGCTGGCGCGTCTTGCGCGATATTGTGTTGCGCTCGGCCAAGCCCGGCTTGATCAGCGCCGCTCTGCTCGGCGTGGCGCGCATCGCCGGCGAGACTGCGCCCTTATTGCTCACCGCGCTGAACAGCTCGCAATGGACACTGCGGCCCGATCAACCTATGGCATCGCTCACCGTCGGCATTTTCAACTACGCCGTGGCCCCATACGACGACTGGCACCGCCAGGCAGCTGCCGCCGCGCTCACCTTAATTGCCATGATCGTGCTGCTCAGCCTCCTGGCGCGCGCCTGGGGAAGGATCGGTGAAGTGCGATGATCAATGCAATGAAGTTATGGCGCAAATCGGACGCCGCCACCGACGCCCTTGCGCCGCGCGCCGAGACGCGGGTCGAGCGCCAGCCGGAACCGATTGCCGCCGTTCTGGCCAGCCTGGAATCCGCCGTGGTGGCGGTTGATCGCCAGGGCCGGCGGGTCTTGTCCAATCCGGCGGCCGATCGCATGCTGCCCAGCCTGGCGCGCCTGCCGCGGCTCATGCAACAGGTGCGGGCAGTGATTGATCATCCCAGCACGGCGGGCGAGAGCGGGGATGCCGCGCCGAGCTGGAATGGGCGGTTGTCGCTGCCCGACGAGCGCACGCTCGACGTTCACATCGCCCCGCTGCCGCAGGGCGGCTGCGTTGTTGTGGCGCGGGACATCTCCGCCACGGTTCACCTCGAGACCACGCGGCGCGATTTCATCGCCGCCATCTCGCACGAGCTGCGCACGCCCTTGACTGCGATTCAGGGCTATGCCGAGGTGCTGCTGCAGAGTCCGGATTTACCGACGGCGACCCGCGCCCAGTTTCTGCAGATCATGATTGATAACGCCACCCGGCTGACGCGGCTGGCGCAGGATTTGGTGACGCTCTCCTCGATCGAGACGGGGACCTATCCCTTCCGCTTCGCCACGCTCGACGCCGCCGCGCTGGTCGCGCCCGTGCTCGACGTTGTGGCGCCACTGGCGCAAGCCCAATCGGCGCGGATCACCAGCGGCGCGCTGGTCTGCGGCCGGGTGCGCGGCGACCGTGACGCGCTCCACCGGGTGCTGCTCAACCTGGTGCAAAATGCCCTGGTGCACGGCGGTAATGGCGTAGCCATTGAGATTTCGAGCACGACCAAGGCGGGCGATTACGTATTCGCCGTCCGCGACCATGGCCCCGGTATCAGCGCCGGTGACCAGCATCGCATCTTCGAGCGCTTTTACCGGGTGGATCGCGGCCACGCACCCAGCGGCACCGGCTTGGGACTTTCCCTCGCCAAGCACATCGTCATCGAGCACGGCGGCCGGCTCGAGGTGGAGAGCGCCCTGGGCCAGGGCAGCACGTTCCGCCTTTCACTGCCCTTATTACCATGATCTCCGTCATGCCTAGCGCGCCCCAACGTTCCCAGCCTGTTCCTTCCGAGCCCCTTCGATTCGGCATGGACGGCATCGCCGCCAGTCTTCGCAATGTGAACTTTTTCTATGGTTCGCAGCAGGTACTCTTCGACGTGAATCTCGAAGTGCCGGAACGCGGCATTCTCGCCTTCATTGGGCCCTCGGGATGCGGCAAGAGCACGCTGCTGCGCAGCATGAACCGCATGAATGACCTCATTCCCGGCGCTCGATTGAGCGGCGAGGTGCGCATCGGCGATGAAGACATTTACCGGCCCGGCGCCGACGTGATTTCGCTCCGCCGCAAGGTGGGCATGGTGTTCCAGCGCTCGAATCCGTTTCCGTTTTCCATTGCCGAAAACGTCGCCTACGGCATTAAGATCAACCGCCTGGCGCGCGACCGCGCCACGCGCGATGCCATCATCGAGCGCAGCCTGCGCTCGGCCGGGTTGTGGGACGAGGTCAAGGACCGGCTGCACCGCCCCGCGCTCGCCCTCTCGGGCGGGCAACAGCAGCGGCTCTGCATTGCCCGCGCCCTCGCCGTCGAACCCGACATACTATTAATGGACGAGCCCGCCAGCGCTCTCGATCCCATCGCCACGGCCAGAATCGAAGAATTGGCGAACGAGTTGAAAGAACGCTTTACCATCGTGATCGTCACCCACAACCTGCAACAGGCGGCGCGGGTCAGCGACCGCACCAGCTTTTTCCTGATGGGTAAGCTGATTGAATCGGGCGAGACGCGGCAGATTTTCAGCAAGCCGGTCCGCAAGGAAACCGAAGATTACATCACCGGACGCTTCGGGTAAAGGACGAAACCCATGGACATACGCAAACACTTCCTGCATCAGCTTGATGAATTGCGCGAGCGCGTGCTGTACATGGGCGGCCTGGTTGAAACCGCCGTCCATCACAGCCTGCACGCGGTGACCGATCGCAAGCCGGAATTGGCCGACTTGGTAACGGAGGAAATCGAGCCCGAGATCAACCATCTGGAAGTGGAAATTGACGAACGCGCGCTGCAGTTGATGGCTCTGCAGCAGCCGTTGGCGGTAGACCTGCGCTTCGTTGCCGCCGCTCTCAAGATCGGCAACGACCTGGAGCGCATGGGCGATTTGGCGGTCAATATCGCCAAAGGCGCCCCGCGCTTGCTCAGCCAACCTCTGGCCGCGCCTCTCGTGGACCTGCCGCTGATGGCCGAGCGGGCGAATCGCATGTTGCGCTCCTCGCTGGACGCGCTCATGAACCGCAACTCCGAATTGGCGCGCGCGGTGCTTGAAAGCGACGACGAGGTGGATGCGATGCGCGACCTCATCTTCCGCCAACTGATCCAGTCCATGACCCAGGACCCGACGCTGGTCGAGCGCAGCCTGGGCCTGCTGTTCATCGCCCGCAACCTGGAACGCATCGCCGACCACGCCACCAACATCGCCGAGGAGGTCATCTTCTGGATTGAGGGCATTGACGTCCGCCACCACTTCGCCGAGGCCCCACCGACATGACCACTGAAGCCATAGACGCACCGCCCATTCTGGTTGTAGAAGACGATCAGGATGTTGCCCGCCTAGTCGCCTTCCAGCTCGAGCACGAGGGTTTTGCGGTGACCGTCAACGCCACCGGAGGCGGTGTGCTCGAGCAAGTGACCAGCCTGCAGCCGCGGCTCGTCGTACTCGATCTCATGCTGCCGCTGGCGCACGGCTACGAAATTCTCCGCGATTTGCGGCGCGATCCGCGCTACGCCCAGCTCCCCGTGCTGCTGCTGACCGCCCTCGGCGCCGAGAGCGACCGGGTGCGCGGGCTCGACCTTGGCGCCGACGATTACATGCAGAAGCCGTTCAGCCCCAAGGAGCTGGCTGCGCGCGTCCGCGCCCGCCTGCGGGGCGCACCGGCAGCGGCCCCGTCGCGCCTCACCGCGGGCCCGCTGGAGCTCGACCTCGACGCCCATACCGCGCGCAGGCACGGAGTGCCGCTTGATTTGAGCGACACCGAATTCAGGCTGCTGGCGTTTCTCATGAAATCGCCGGCTCGCGCCTTTACCCGCCGCCAAATCGTCGCCGCCGTCTGGTCGCCGCAGCATTTCATCTCCGACCGCGCGGTGGACGTTTACATGCTGCGTTTGCGCGCCAAGATCGAGCTCGAACCCGAGCGTCCGCGTTTTCTGGTCTCGGTCCGGCGCGTCGGCTACCGTTTCGATGCCTAAGCCGGTCCAGCGCCGCGCAGGGAGCTAGAATTAACAGGTGCAGAGTCTGCTGCGCCAGGTTGACGCTCGAACGCCGCGACGGTCTCCGAATCGTTACCCGCGCCTGCGCCAAACTGCCTCCTACTTGGCCGCGACCGAGACCCACACCTTCGCCAGCTCGGTCGCCGCGCACGCCCTGTTGTCGTTCCTGCCCTTCCTCGTGCTGCTGCTCTCTTTGACCCGGAATTTTCTTCATTCCGCCGCGCTCTACCACTCGCTGCTCGATCTGTTGCGCGCCTACTTGCCGGTGTCCGACCTCGGCACTGAACGTACCCAAACCTTCATCATTGACAACCTGCGCGCCATCGTCGAGCACCAGCGCGGCGCCCAGGTCGCATCGCTTTTGATTTTGTTGGGCACCTGCACGGGCATTTTTATGCCTCTCGAAGTCGCGCTCAATCACATCTGGAACGTCCGCCGCAACCGCAGTTACCTGCGCAACTGGGCGGTGGCGATTGGCCTGGCGTTCACCTGCGGCGTGCTCGGCATGCTCAGCGCTTCGCTGACCTCGCTCACCGAAACCTACTCCACCCGGCTCGATCATTTTCTTAGCCGGATGCCCTTCTCAGGCGCGCAGCCGCTGCCGCTGGATGTGGTCTCGATCGCCATTGTCCGCGCCGGCGCGGTGCCGTTTACGATCGCCATGTTTTTCCTCATTTATTGGTGGCTGCCCAACACGCCAATTTCGGTGCGTCGGGTGCTGCCCGCCGCCATCACCGCCGGCCTGCTGTGGGAGGTTTCGAAGTACGTATACATTCTGTTATTGCCCTGGCTCAACTTCCGCGATATTTACGGTCCGTTTGCCATCTCGGTGTCGCTGCTCCTTTGGGCCTATATGTCGGCGTTAATCCTGCTCACTTGCGCCGAGATGGTCGCGCCGGCTCCGATCACCCCGAGTGAACAGCGCGAGCTCGATTTCGCGGCGAAATGACGCGATTGGCATGATAATTACAAAAGTGTCATGCCAATCCGCCCTCGCGGAGGGCAAATGCAGTGGCATTTATTTATTTTCTACCCCCTCTTGACTCCCCCGGCCTCATGGCTGAGAATCCACTTCAGCTAGGGTGTATTATGAATTTCCCCACAACATGTGGGGCCAATCGGGGGAGGGTAACGAGCGCATGGCCGAGTCAATCACAGCAAACGACACCAAACAGAAAACCACTTCGAAGCCGTCAGTGTCGGCGCAATCAGCAAAGCCGCGAGGATTGAGTGTCGCGCGCCATTTCACCAACGCCAAGGTCTCCCCCTACCTTGATGTGCAGTGGGAGAAGCGCTCGGCCCTCATCCAAAACGAAAAAGGCGAAACCATTTTCGAGCAGAAGGATT